>JASJDS010000236.1 GCA_030065055.1 Calothrix sp. MO_192.B10 | reverse complement strand
TTTATTTATGGAATGAAGTAAAAACATTTGTTTCGATACAGGTAGTGCAAGAAACAATACGTCCGTAATCTTATCCCCTCAATTTATTTATGGGGATTATCTTTTTACTTTTTACTTTTATCTTTTTACTTTTTAACAAACTTAAGCTAATGTAGCATTGCGTAAATTTAGTTACAAATGAAAAAATATTTCATCAATCGTCTACTAATTTCTATTCCCACCCTAATTGCCATTAGTGTTGTTATATTTACCATTCTGGCATTAGCACCGGGCGATCCCATGGGAGAATTTGCCCTAAATCCTGCCATGACTGAGGAGATTAGGGAAAATATCAGAAAGTCCTTTGGATTGGATCAACCTATATATATCCGTTATTTTAAGTGGATAACAGCCTTTATACGGGGAGATATGGGTTATTCTTTCACTAGCCGCAGTGCCGTAAGTACACTGATTATGCAACGTCTCCCCACAACATTATGGGTAGTTGGTTCCGCTTATATTATTGGTTCGGTGCTAGCTGTTCCTTTAGGGGTAGCTTCCGCACTCAAGCGTAATTCAAACTTCGATCGCATTTTGACAACCCTGGTATTTTTAGGCTTTTCCCTACCAACATTTTTTACCGGCTTACTACTGATTATTATCTTTAGCGTGCAGTTAAAATGGCTACCTTTTATCTATAACAGTACTTTACAAGTAACTGATTGGCAGAGTTTTCTCGAACAAGTGAGACAGTCAATTATGCCTGTAGCCGTTTTAGCGGTTTGGCAAACAGCAATGTTAATGCGCTTTGTTCGTTCGGAAGTGCTGGAAAACATACATCAAGACTATGTACGTACTGCTTATGCTAAAGGGTTGCCTAGGTATAGGGTCATTGCTCGTCATGTATTACGAAATGCTTTAATACCCGTAGTTACCCTAGTTGCTTTGGATATTCCCAACGTATTTACAGGGGCGTTAGTGACGGAAAAAGTGTTTCGCGTTCCTGGTATAGGTGCATTACTAGTTGAATCTATCTCCCGCAACGATACCCCAGTGGTAATGTCAATTACCTTTATTTATGCCATTTTGATTGTTGCTTTTAATTTAGTCGCAGATATCCTCTATGGTTTCTTAGATCCCCGCGTTAAGTATTAGGAGGGGAGGAGTGAGGGAGTGATGGAGTGAGGGAGTGAGGGAGTGATGAATTAAAGACTCCTAACCGTCAACCGTCAACCGTCAACCGTCAACTGTCAACCATCAACCGTCAACCATCAACCGTCAACCATCAACCGTCAACTAACAACCAACAACTAACATCAAATGTCTGATTTTTCTATTTCTTTACAAACAAGTTCCACGAATAATGCATGGCGCAAGTTTCGCCGTAACCGCCAAGCCATGTTGGGTGCTGTGGTACTACTCGTCATCGTCTTGAGTGTGATTTTAGGACCCTTGATATATACCACCCCCATTAACAAAATAGACTTCGCCCAATCTACCCTTCCCCCCAGTTGGGAACATCCCTTTGGTACCAATGATTTGGGTCAAGATATTTTAGCCAGATTGTTGTATGGGGGACGCATATCCATTGCTGTGGGAGTGTTTTCCATGTTGGTAGCCATATTCCTGGGTACGGTAATTGGAGCAGTTTCCGGCTTTTATGGTGGCTTGCTGGATGCAGGTTTGATGCGGTTTACGGATTTGTGCTTGGCTTTACCACGACTACCACTGCTACTGTTGATTATCTTCCTATTTCGTGATGCCATTAAAGCGATCGCGGGGGCGGAATTTGGTATATTTGTACTGGTAGTCCTGGTAATTGGTGGGCTTAATTGGATGTCTGTGGCGAGGTTAGTTAGAGCCGGATTTTTGACAGTGCGGGAAATGGAATTTGTCACCGCGGCCCGTGCTTTGGGTGCTACTCCCTGGCGGTTAATTTGGGTTCATATTCTCCCCAATGTGATGAGTCCAGTACTGGTGGCTGGTACCCTGTCCGTGAGTACGGCGATTATTACGGAATCGACTTTGAGCTTTTTTGGTTTGGGTTTTCCCCCAGATGTACCCACTTGGGGACGTATGCTGTTTGATGGGCAGAATTTTCTGGAGTTCGCGCCTTATATGGTACTTTTTCCAGGGATGGCGATTTTTCTCACGGTGTTGAGCATTAACTATATCGGGGATGGGTTAAGGGATGCTTTAGATCCGAGATTGTCGTGACAGTCACAAGTAATAAGTAATAAGTAATAAGTAATAAGTAATTAAATCCCCTCGCTATGAATGGAACAAACAAGTCATATCAAGTACGCTTAATTGCTTACAATAAAAACTTTGCGTCTTTGCGCCTTTGCGTGAGATTTAATCATAACTATTTACCCGTGGGGGGCTAACTTGAAAATAGTTAATCAGCGCGGAGCTTGTAGGGGCGCATTGCGTGCTAACTTGAGGAGTTAGTCTAGTAGTTTGTCCCATTAATTTTGACGAGTCGCGGGCGTGAGCGATCCCCGACTTCTTTAAGAAGTCGGGGATCTGTTACCAGGTCTGTTTGTGCAATTTAGCCCGTCGCTAGAGGACTTCCTCGCAAAACTTCTGGATTAACCATATCGGTAAACTGCTGAAAGTTTTCCACAAACATTTCTGCCAATTTCCGGGCATTTTGATCATAGTCAACGGGATCACTCCAAGTCAGGCGAGGGGTAAGTAACTCATCCGACACACCAGGACAGTGAATGGGGACATGGAGACCAAACACTGGGTCAAGTTTTGTGGGTACTTCATCCAATTCACCACTGAGAGCCGCCGTCAACATGGCGCGTGTTTGCTTGATGGGGATGCGATCGCCTATACCAAAAGGTCCCCCTGTCCATCCTGTATTGATCAACCATACTTTCGCCTGGTACTGCTCAATTTTCCGCCCCAGTAAATTAGCATAAACACTGGGATGACGAGCCATAAAGGGTGCCCCAAAGCAGGCGCTAAATACTACCTGGGGTTCATGCCCCAATCCTTTTTCTGTCCCAGCAACCTTCGCCGTATAGCCACTGAGGAAATGGTACATGGCTTGTTCATGGGTCAATCGGGCGATGGGTGGGAGGACTCCTAGGGCATCGGCGGTGAGGAAAATAATATTTTTCGGATGACTCCCCATACCAGTTAAATTGGCGTTGTGAATGTACTCAATGGGGTAAGCTCCCCGAGTATTTTCGGTGATGCTGGCATCATATAAATCCAACTCACCACTGAGGTGATCGATAATTACATTCTCTAGGATGGTGCCAAACCGTTGAGTAGTTTGATAAATTTCTGGTTCTGCTTCTGGGGAGAGGCGGATTAATTTAGCGTAACAGCCACCCTCAAAATTGAAAATACCGCGATCGCTCCAGCCATGTTCATCATCACCAATTAATTGCCGGTGGGAGGTGGCGGAAAGGGTGGTTTTACCTGTACCAGATAAGCCAAAGAATATGGCTAAGTCACCACTCTTGCCCACATTAGCAGCACAATGCATGGGGAGGACATGGTGCTGAGGTAGGAGATAGTTAAGGACTGTGAACACCGATTTTTTGATCTCCCCGGCATAGCTAGTACCACCAATTAGAATCAACTTCCGGGCAAAGTTTAATACAATGCAGACATCCGACTGGGTGCCATCAATCTCTGGATCAGCGTGGAAGTTAGGTAGGGCAATGATAGTAAAATCGGGCACAAAGGTGGTGAGGGCTTCACGGGGCGGTTGAAGAAAGAGGTTGCGGACAAAGATACTGTGCCATGCAGTCTCGGTAATCACCCGAATTCCCAACCTATAAGCAGCATCAGCCCCGGCATAGGAGTCTTGCACAAACAGTTCCCGTCCTTGGATATAGGCAAGCATACGGGCATGGAGGGTATTAAAATGCTCTTCGCTTAAAGGTTTATTTATCTTTCCCCACCACACCTGGTTGGTTGTACCTGGTTCCTGGACAATGAATTTGTCATTGGCGGATCTACCGGTATGTTCGCCAGTACGTACCACCAAGGGTCCAAGGTGAGCCAATACCCCTTCCCTCCGTCGAATAGCTTCTTCATACAGGGCTGGTGTGGAGAGGTTCCAATAGACATTACCTGTGTTGAGAATACCTTGCTGTTCTAGGTTGTAGTGGCTGCGGTTCAGTTTAGTTGCAGAGATGGTTGGGTCTATTGTGTTACTCCAAGGAGGGGGGGAGGATTGGAAGAAGATATTCTGTGTCATGGCTAAAAGGGAGGTGGTCTTAATTGGCTTCCTTTTTAGGTTAAGAAAAGATTTTGAGGAAGTTGTGAGGCTCAGTGTTTTCTCATGGGAGTATTGTATTTATTATTGTCTCACGCAGAGGCGCAGAGGCGCAGAGAAGAGGAGGGGGTGATGGGGTGCGATCGCACAGTAAAATGTGAGAGTATGCGTGAAAATCTAACCGTTTGATTGGAAAATATTCTGAATAGAAATCAAGGTGCAAAAATGTGAGTTTTGATAATATTTGCAAGGTGTTGGCAGAGAAATATCCAGCCGATTTTTTGAGGTGGTTAATAGGGGAAGAATCGACTAGCATTGAGGTACTGAAAACAGAGTTAAGTTTAGAACCAATTCGTGCAGATTCGGTTATTTTTATCCGAACTGGCAATCGAATTTTACACATTGAATTTCAGACCTTAACCCAGTCTAATCCTGCTATTGCCTTCCGAATGTTAGATTATTACATCAGGCTTAAACGCTTATACAGATGTTTAGTCACACAAGTTGTCATATTTTTGCAGGAAACTGACTCGGAAATTGCTTTTACACAGGAGTATCGGCAAGATTCTACTATTCACAGGTATCGTGCGGTAAGGATGTGGGAGCAAGATGCAAGCTTGTTTTTAGGGAATACTGCTTTATTGCCACTAGCACCTTTGTGTCGCACCGATTCACCACGGGATTTATTATCCCAGGTTGCCCAAGAAGTGGCTACAATTTCAGATAGGGAGATGAGGCAAAATACGGCGGCTTATACTGAGATTTTAGCTGGTTTGCGATTTGAGAAAGATTTAATTCGTCAGTTGTTAAGGGAGGATATGATGCAGGAATCGGTTATTTATCAGGACATTTTGCAAAAGGGCGAGGAGCGTGGTGAGCAGAAGGAGGCATTTCGTTTTTTAACTCGACAGTTAAATCGACGTTTTGGTGAGATAGATTCTTTGATAATCGATCGCATTCGGGTATTGTCCACGGAACAGTTGGAAGTCTTGGGTGAAGAATTTTTGAGTTTTTCCCATGTTTCTGACTTGGTTAATTGGCTCGATCGCAATATAAGTAATTAATGCCCGTTAATCAGTCGCAATTCTTGACCACAAAGCGATTGTTAAGGGAGGATATGATGCAGGAATCGGTTATTTATCAAGACATTTTGCAAAAGGGCGAGCAGAAGGAGGCATTTCGTTTTTTAAATCGACAGTTAAATCGACGTTTTGGTGAGATAGATTCTTTGATAATCGATCGCATTCGGGTATTGTCCACGGAACAGTTGGAAGTCTTGGGTGAAGAATTTTTGAGTTTTTCCCATGTTTCTGACTTGGTTAATTGGCTTGATTGCAATACAAGTAGTTAATGCCCGTTAATCAATCGCAATTCTTGACCACAAAGCGATCGCTATTCTGAAAAATTCTATTGCTCTTTGAAACTAACAAATTGCACCAATGTTGCTTAGCCCACATTCCCACCTTGAAATAAATTTCAAGGCTAATAAACCAAGCACGTTAAAACGCGCTCTCCTACCTTTCCTAGTCTGATTTATCAGACTTTGTTTTTGAGCCTGGGAATTTATTCCTAGGCGGACATTTGGGCTAATTGAGAATGCTGCAAGTTAAGAGTTAAAACAGAAATAAGTACCCGAAGCGATCGCTTGTTGAAACAGCAAACTCACAATTTTCCATCGAGCGATTGCTTGGCTCAAAACGTTTTCTCATGGTGTGGAGTATTAAATTATTGTCTCACGCAGAGGCGCAAAGGCGCAGAGAAGAGGAGGGGGTGATGGGGTGCGATCGCACAGTATCATCAGGAGATGTCTAATTGAAATTACCACCCTATCACCAATCCATCGTAGGGGCGCAAGCCTTGCGCCCTTGTCATTGGTAAAATTATTTTTAGAAGCCACCTAATATAACTGATAAACATTATATTTATCTCAACTGCGATCGCAACAACTCCCGCATTTTCTCTGCTTGTGTGTGGTTAGGGAAGAACTTTAAAAAGTCATCCAAGTCGCGGATAGCTGGACGGATGCGTTCTGGTGGAACATCCTGGGACAAAGCCCACTCATATAGCTGATGTGCATGGGAAATATCATCAAAAGTCAAATAGTAAAGGGCTAAGTTAAAAGTATTGCGCCAGTCTTGGGGATTTGCTTCGTAGCGCGGTTTGGCGAGTTCCAAAGCATGGGTAAGGTCTGTTTGTGCTTTGTCTGGTTTGTTGAGGGCTTTGTAAACTAAAGCGCGAATGTATAGATGCCAATCATCAAAGTCTAATTCAATGGCACGGTTTAAATCTGCAAGGGCTTCGTTGTAACACCCTAACATTAAATAGCTCCCTCCCCGTTGTGTCAGCACCCAATCATAATTGGGGTGAAGTTCAATGGCATGGTTAAAGTCTTTGATGGCTTGTTCGTACCGTTCCATTAAATGGTAAGTGTAACCCCGATTTGCCAGTGCCCATTTATCATTAGGGTCAAGTTCAATGGCACGGTTAAAGTCTTTGATGGCTTGTTCGTACCGTTCCATTAAAAGGTAAGTTGCGCCTCGATTTACCAGTACCCATTTATAATTGGGGTCAAGTTCAATGGCATGGTTAAAGTCTTTGATGGCTTGTTCGTACCGTTCCATTAAATGGTAAGTGTAACCCCGATTTGCCAGTACCCAAGTGTAGTTGGGGTGAATTTCAATGGCGCGGTCAAAGTCTTTGATGGCTTGTTCGTACCGTTCCATTAAACGGTAAGTTGCGCCCCTATCTGCAAGATATACAACCTCTTCAGGAGCTAAATTGATCGCTTCTGTTAAGTCATCTAAAGCCCTAAAGTATTCTTTTGATAGACAATAGATATTACCACGCCAGTGCAATGCTACTGAACGCCACTTTACCTCAATATTTGCATTATTCAACAAATCTGTGAACATTTTCGCAGCAACTTCATACCTATGTTCTTCATAGGCTTTTAAACCCCCAACCAGCTTTTCACCCCAACGCTGAACTTCATTCACCTCTGCATCTTTCCCAGCTTGCACCATAGCCTCCCCCCAACTCATGGCGAATTGACGTATATTTTTCAACGCAGCTAAAAACTGATTAAGTCCCCATGACAAATTCTTCTGGGGTGCTTGACACAAGCGGTGATAAAGCGCCTTCAACTGATAACTTTGCCAAGTTTCATCCCGCCATGCTTTTTGTGATTCCAATTTCAACTCATTCCCCAAGGTTTCGTAATATTGCGCCAGCTTTCCATGAAATTGTGCCCAACCTTGCAGTGATGACCGACGCTTGTAGCGTAACATCTGGCTTCTCACCACATCATGATATGCCCAACCATCATGGCGTTCATTCACAAAGGGCATTTCTTTCAGCCAATGAAACAATGTGTCAGCAGTTTCTTCCCCTTGTAACTCTGCCAAAATATCCTGGTTTATATATTGGGGGATCGCCGCATCAACTGCTATCTGTCGCCGTTTGGGTTCATCCACCCACTTTAAAAATCTTTCTACTGCTGTATCGCTGGGGTCGCCAATTTGACTGGGGTCATCGGGGGTTTCTACTGCCAATGTTGCCATTAGCAGGGGTAAGCGTCCCGAAAGACGTAAAATTACATCAATTACTTGCTCGTTAGTAATATTTTTGCGTTTCAGATATTGTTGCGCTTCTTCCTCTGTAAAGGCTTCTAAGCACAAACGGGCAATTAACCCTTCATAATTCGCCCAACGGTTTTTATCTAGTTCCTGACGACCAGCGATGACAAATAATATACTGATGGGTACTTCCCCATAACGACCCTCAAAAACATCTAGTAACCAGCTATCTAAGAAATCATCCGTGCGTTCGTAGGTATCAAAAAACAAAACAATACCAAAGTCATCGGATAGCTTGCTGATTTCTTCTAAAAATATTGGCGTGAGGACTTCTATGGGTTCCCGTACCAGTTGCACTTCGTCTTTATTAGTTAACTTTTTAGCGACAAAAGCAGCCCATTCCCCCGTTTGAGAAGCAAATGCATCCCCATCCAGCAAATCCACCGCTGCACCTGCAACAGGTACTTGCTTGGCGAAATGCAAACCACTCTTAGCTAAAGTCTTCCCTAAAAATGCAGAAAAGCCTTGGGGTGCTTCCGGATCGGATTCTAATTCTTGCTGTTTCTGTCGATAAACTTTGTAGCGTTCAGTGAATTTCCCTAGTTTATGACCTTTCTTTTCAAAATGTTCAGCTAATCGTCCCATTGCTTCCGGGACACTTCTTTCATCATCATCAGTCAAAGCAGTGATAATTTCTACCTCCTCTGCAATCTTGCCAAACTGCTGCAACAGAGTTGTCTTACCCACACCCCCTTGACCCCAAACATTGAAAATGAAACGATAACGATAATCTTCTGGACGTAATTCCAAATTGCGACGAAAGAGCTTCATTTGTTCTTCCCGTCCCACAAAACTGATTTGCTGCCGTGTTTTGAGAATATCCTGGATACTCTTACGCTTTTTCTGGGGTTTCATCACAAAATTTTACTGTTTAGGCGATCGCAATTTATTGATACAGATTCACTACGCATAATTTCGGATTTTACCAATAATTCTCACCCCTTGTTCCAAAATTACCATAAACTGAGTCTGAATGCGATCGCCCTTAAGGCAAATCCTCCAAGGGACCTCCAAATAAAAAAATATCCATCTCTAAACACCCTACATTCCTCTCTCTTTCTCATTCCTCTGTGTTCTCTGTGTTCTCTGCGGTTTATTTATAGAATAATAATTGGCGTTGCTGAATTGAAGTATGAAATTGAAAAATGAGGTACTTAAAACTCTTATTCTCTGCGCCTGGAGCGCCTCCCTTCGGGTGAATCCTTCGGATACGCTGCGCGTTAGCGTTAGCGTTAGCTCCCCTGAAAGGGGCAGCTCCTCTGTTAGCGAAGCTCTCCCGAAGGGAGCAAGAGGCGCGCCACTTTGCTTATGCCGGGGAACCCGTCCACCGCAAGTGGACTCACTGCGTGAGACAAATTCATATCTTTATTCAGCAACGCCGAATATCACCGTCGCCAATCTTTAATATTCCACGTCTCCGTATCCCAGGGAGTTAAATCCACACCCACCAGACTATTACTCACCGCACTCACATCAGCCCGAGCAACTACAGGAATCATCACCACATCTGCAATCAACAAATCATTCATCTGTATAAATAACTGCCGACGTTTTTCCGTATCTAATTCAGTTGTGGACTGTTTCCACAGCGCATCATATTTAGGATTACAGTACCGTGGATAGTTTAGCCGCGCCCAATTATTGCTTTTCTGAGCAATTTGATCGCAAGTCCATCGTCTCAAATATATGCCAGGATCTGGATTGTTATTACCAGTAGTAAACATTTCCATATCTGCATAGAAGTGACTAACGGTGTCTGGGTTGGCAGGATCGCTAGAGAAGAAAATACTACCATCAATACTTTTCAGTTCTACACCCACACCCAAGGATGTTAACGCTTGTTTAACTATTTCCTGGGTTTTCTGTCGCAGGGGATTAACAGAAGTTTGGAATACAACATTCATCTCTACGCCATTTTTATCCCGGATACCATTTCCATTACTATCTTTCCATCCCGCTTCATCCAGCAAAGTACCAGCTTTTTTTAGGTTAAATTCGTAGGTATTATTAGGAGACTTATACATATCTGGTGCTACCAGAATGTTTGCAGTAGCATTACCAGTGGCACCGTATAATCTTTTAGCAATGGTATCCCGGTCAATGGCATAACTAAAAGCTTGACGTACTTGCTTATCGCTAAAAAAGGGATGGGGAAATTTCTTACTAGAGCGTTCTCCCCCTGGAGTTGCTTTATTAGGATCGGTAAAATTAAGTAAGATTCGCTCTACAAGACCTCCAAAACTGCTGACTAGTTTACCCTTGCCTGAGGTCTCTAACTGCTTGAGAATTGGTGCTTCTACCTGAATATTCCAACCATAGTCTGCGTCTTGTGTCTGCAATACTGCTCTGGCTGCGGAAGTTGCATCCCCACCACCCTTCAATTCAACGCGCTCAAAAAACAGCTCATCTGCTTCCCGGAAGAAGGAATTTGGCTCATAAACCACAATATCACCGGGTTTAAATTCTACTACCTTATAAGGACCAGTACCCACAGGCTTTAAATTGGCTGGAGCTTGCCTAGCATTAGCTCCATTATATTTCTCGAAAATATGCTTAGGTAGTACCATGCCATTTTCACCCACAAAAGCTACGGCCCAATCTGGGTTAACGTCCTTGAAGTTAATTTTAACGGTATACTCGTCAATGGCTTCAACGCTTTTGAGTAATTCTGTAGTGGTAGTAGAACCCGTTGCGGGGTTGGAAAAAAATTTGTAAGTAAAAACCACATCTGCTGATGTAAAAGGTTTACCATCTGACCACTTTACCCCCTGCTTGAGTTTCCAGGTAACAGATTTACCATCTTTGGCAATTCCTCCATTTTCTACTGTTGGTATTTCTGCGGCGAGGAAGGGTATTAATTTACCATCTTTATCGTAGCTAGCCAGGGGTTCGTAGGTAATGCGACTGCCTTCAAAATCTTTCACACCCGTAGCTAAATGGGGATTGAGAATAGTTGGTGCCTGCCAATATAACAACCGTAAAGTTTTGTTGTTGGCGGAGGTAGATGGAGAATCTGACGGAGAACAGGCAGTTAAAAGTAATACATTAATTAATGAAATTGTACAAATTTGACCCCAGCTTAATTTATTATCTATTGCTTTGAGTACTGCACCCAATGACAAATTGTTCATCAATCCTCACACACTCCTCTAATTTGGACATTTAGCTCCAAGGTAGAGTTAATTTTATCACCCCCTGTCAAGGCGATCGCTTCTGGGAGAATTGCGTAGTGTGATACCAATTTGAAAAAAGAATGGGACAAATAGATTCTTGTTCCAGATGTAGCAATGCTACGTCTCCACCGAGGGATGTGTTGCTTTTGCTGTAAATACTTTGAAAAAATAAAAATAATTGATATATTTTGACTTAATCAGAATAAAAACATCTCTCATGCCGGATTTTACGCCTATATTGGGGAATAATTGATTATATTCATGGTAATTGGCATTTATGGATCAAAACAATTTCTTATTACGATGGTTTTATAATTTACCAATTCGCCGCAAACAATTAATTGGATTATTCTCTTCCGAAATTATTTCTATTTTGGGACTGTTGGGAGTTGGAGCAGTCTTGATTGTCATGGGAGGGCGAAGTGTCTTAGTCAACCAGGCTAAATCTGAATTGGCTGTAACAGAGATTAATTACAATATCAAGATTAATCAGATGGGATTTGGCTTTCGGGGTCAATCTGACAATCTTGCTATTATTGCTGCTGCAAAAGCAGGAAGATTAAATCCAAGTTTAAAGCGACAAGTCCAACAGATTCTCCAAAATGAAATCCAAGCCAGAAATATTGAATATGCTACTTTAGTGGGTAAAGATTTGCGGATTATTGTTAATGCTAACAGCGATCGCACTGGTGAAATCTTTAACCCTGATAATTTGGTTGCTCAGGTACTGCGTAATCCCCAACAGATTAAAACAAGTGAAATTATTAGTCGGGAAGAACTAACCAAGGAATCACCACCACTACCACCTGAACTGAAAGCAAAGCAACTATTAATTCGCTACACTATTACACCAGTAAAAGACCCAAAAACCCAGGAAGTTATTGGTGCTTTGGTGTCTGGAGATATTGTCAACCGCAAACTACCAATAGTAAATCAAACAGTCTTAACCTATAGTGGTGGTTATAGTGCGGTATATTTAATCCCAGAGCAAGGAAAATTTCAATTAGCTACAGCCTCATTAGCCAAGGATAATCAAACTATTTCTCCAACTAATCCCTATCCAAACAGAAATTTTTCACATATCCCTTTACCTGACAATTCATTACTTGAATCCGCAGTTGCACAATCGGGTAAACCAGTGGCTCAACGGATAAAATTAGCCGGAAAAACCTATACTATGGCTGCTAAGACATTATCTAACTCCGCTGGTAAACCAATCGCAGTATTGGTGCGGGGTACTCCAGAGACTGATTTGAATACTTTACTCGAACAAAGTTTACTTATACAAATCCTGATTGCTAGTTTGGCATTAATTATAGATGTGGGATTAGCAATTCTTTTAGGGAGAGCAATCGCTTATCCCATCAAGCTCTTACAAAAAACAACTCAGGCTTTTTCCCGAGGAAATCTCCAAGAGCGAGCAGAGGTAATTGCACATGATGAAGTGGGAGAACTAGCCACAAGTTTTAATTTTATGGCTGAGGAGCTTACACAAAGGGAAAAAACTATTCAGCAGCAAATACAACAACTCCAAGAGGCTCTACAACAGTTAAAGTCAAAGCAAGCTCAATTGATTCAAGCGGAAAAAATGTCCGGTTTAGGGCAAATGGTAGCTGGAATCGCCCATGAAATCAATAATCCTGTGGGTTTTATTTATGGCAATATTGATTATGTTAAAGAATATACAACTAATTTATTGGATCTCTTACAACAATATCAGCAAGAATATACCCAACCACCATCTTCTATTCAAGAGACTATAGAAGATTTAGAGATTGATTATTTGCGAGAAGATTTACCAAGAATTATCAATTCTCTACAGACTGGTGCTGAAAGAATCAGTAAAATTGTTAATTCTTTACGAAACTTCTCCAGGCTAGATGAATCAGAATATAAAGCAGTTGATTTACATGAAGGGATTGAGAATACACTGATAATTCTTAGCCATAAAATTAAAAAACAAAAATTTACTATTGAGCTAATTAAGGATTATGGAAATTTACCTCAAATAGAATGTTATCCCAGTCAGATTAATCAAGTATTTATGAATTTGATTAGCAACGCCATTGATGCTCTTGAGGAAAAAGGTACTAACGATTCACTAGCTACTCCTCAAATTCATCTTCGTACCCATCAAGTTGATAATGACTGGGTTGCAATTCACATTGTAGATAATGGGGTGGGGATTAAGGAAGTAATACGCTCTAAGTTATTTAATCCATTTTTTACCACCAAACCAATCGGTAAAGGTACAGGTTTAGGATTATCAATCAGTCATCAAATTGTTGTAGAAAAACATGGTGGTAAACTAATTTGCAATTCTAAACTAGGAGAAGGTACAGAATTTGTAATTGAAATTCCCATTCGACAAAGTAATGAACTACCCCACCCTACGCTTTCGCTTAGAGGGTAGGGTTTCTACATCCCCACCCGTAGAGCCAGATTTTTGACGCTTCTTTGCCCCCAGTTGCTTCATGCTTCCCACAGTCTTGCGGGTACGTGAA
>JASJDS010000235.1 GCA_030065055.1 Calothrix sp. MO_192.B10 | reverse complement strand
TAGTCAGTATAAGACATTAAAACCTACCGAGGGACTCTCGGAAAGTATACGCCCAAATCTCGAATCGGCGAGTTGAAAGGAAATATCACTCCGCCCATTGTTGGCAAACGGGGTGAGCCTGGGAACCGGACAGCTACATGAGGATATTTCAAGCTACGCTGTCTAGGCTTGAAAGAATCTCCCATCTTCCAGGTGGGAGAGTGTCAAACAACTTGGATTAATCACTTTGATAATCGACTAATATAGCGCTACGTGCTAGGGAACAGGGAATGGGGAAACGCAGACTGTCAAAGGGTTTGCTGGATTTAGAAATGTCCTAACCGCGGAGGCGTAGTGCTATATTATATTTGAGTATTTAATTCAAAAAAAAAGAAGTGTCCTCATCAACACTTCTAGCGATCGCAAAATATACTTTTTTTGAGTAAATTAGTCAACAGTTATCCGCAATCCATAACTGATAACTGATAACTGTTCACTGACAACTGTTAATACCCGCTTTCCTCTTCATATTCTGGCTGTCTTTCCTTCACCTTCTTGGTGGGAATATTCACGGGTTTTGGTGCATCTTCCCAGGCATCGCTGTCTAAATCATCATCATACTTATCGTATTCGTCAGCGTATGCCTTTTTGCTATAAGGTTCGGGTTTATATGTAGGCTGGGGTTGATATTTATCCTTCCCTGTAGCCTCACTCCAGTTGTCTTCCTCATCATCTTCATAGGGAATTGGCTCTGGCTCATACTGACGAGCTTTCATCACTTGACGCTGGGGACGCTCTTCTTCGTAGTAGTCTTCATCCCATTCTTCCCTGGCTACGGGTTCGGGAGCGCGGGTTTTAACTCTGGGAGGTTCTAAGGGCACACCACTGGGTAATTGATTGGGTGGTGCTACAGTCTTGGGAGCGTAAATACCTTCTTCCTCTTCCCTTTCCCAAGGTGCTTTTCCTAATCCCAAACGCTCTAATAAACCAACGGTTAACTGGGTAACTCGTTCTTCCGCTCCTTCAAATACAATTAACCGATTGGGACCTGTACTGACAATTTCCTCAATGGATAATTCATATGTACTCAAAAATTGGTCGGGAATTTGGGGTAATCCCACCGAAGCAATGACAATGGAGTAAATCTTGCCTGATTCTCCATTAAATTTAAAGCCGCGTACCTTACCCAATACCTCACCATTTTCGGTGATTACTTCCCAGTTAATTAAGCTACTGAAAAGGTCTACGTCAATATCTTCAATCACATCCTCGTCATCAACCAAAATTACATCGCCAATTTGGTTGATGTTTTCCAGATACATATAACGTGGTATGCCAGATACAGAGATCAGGCTGTCTCGTAGGCTTAGAGCCACAACCTCTCGCTGATCTACATCCACCCAAATTTGACTGACGATGCCTAGCCTTTTGCCATTATCGCGGGTGATTACCTGAGTATTTAAAATATCGGAACGCCTAGTAATTTGTTCAGAGGTCATTCTATACGGAGTCCTGATCTCGAATCCGGTTTATCTATACACTATTATTAACAAAAACTCAAGCAGAATTTGAATCGGTTTGCAATTTAATACCCAAAACTTGAGTATAAGCTCCCCGAGCTTGAGTAACGCCGATTGTGCGTTCGGCTGATTCTATCATCGGGCGACGCAAACTCACAACTATAAATTGTGCTTGTTGTGCCTGTTGTTTAATCATTTTAGCTAATCGTTCTACATTTGCCCCGTCTAAAAACATATCTACTTCGTCGAAGGCATAAAATGGGGAGGGGCGATAGCGTTGCAGGGCGAAGATAAAGCTCAAGGCTGTGAGGGATTTTTCTCCCCCTGACATGGAGGCTAATTTCCTCACTGGTTTGCCTTTGGGGTGGGCGACGAGGTTGAGTCCACTGCTAAAGGGATCTTCGGGGTTATCTAGTTGTAAGTAGCCGTCACCGTCGGAAAGGGTGGCGAAGATGGATTGGAAGTTTTTGTTGACAGCGTCGAAGGCTTCTTTGAAGGCTCGCTGTCTTAAGGTGGTAAAGTTTTCAATTCTTAATAATAGCTCTGTCCGTTCTCCTTCTAAGGTTTCCAGCTTTTCGCTCAGTTCTTCTAAACGTTTTTGGGTGCGGTCATATTGTTCCAATGCCAGCATATTTACGGGTTCCATAGCCTGGAGGCGTTTGGAGAGCGATCGCAATTCTTTTTGTAGTGCTTCTAAGTCTACTTTATCTGGTACTTCTGGTAGGGGTGAAGGCAATTCAGCGGTGACGGTTTCCAGCTGTTCCCGGACGCTTGTTAGTTCTTCCCGCCGTTTTTGCTGGCTTTCTTGCAGTTTTTGCAGTTCCCATTCCAGCTTTTGTTGACTTAGCAAGTCGGCGCGTAATTCTTCTTCCGTGCGATCGCGAATTTTTTTCTCTTCCCCTAGACTCTCTTCCATCTGTTTCAATTGTGCCTGAGTTTGGGCTATTTGCTCCCCTAGGGTGACAATTTCCCCGGCGATGCGGTTAATATTATCTCGCCGGGAAGCTTGTTCCTGTTGGTATTCTTCTATCCGCTGCTGTGCCGCTTGAATTTTCTCCTGGAGCCGTTGCTGTTCCACTTCTAAGTTTTTCAACCTAGTTTCCCCTTCCCGTAAGCTTTCATCCCGTTGTTGCAATTGTTGCTCTTGACTTTTTATCTGTGCTTGGATTTGCTGCCATTCTTGGGGGGTTTGGGATGCTTCCAGGTCGGCAAGGGCTTGGCGCAGTTGTTGTAGTTGTTGCTCTTGTCCTGGTAATTCCCCTGATAATACTTCCAGGCGGGATTGGGCGGAGGTGAGCTTTTCTTGGTTTTGGGCAAGTTGCGATCGCGCCGTTTCCAATTGTTGAGTTAAATTTTTTACTTCTTTCCCTAGTTGCTCACAACGTAATTCCTGTTCCCTGCGTCCTTGCCTAGTTTCTGTGAGTTGTTGGGATAATTGCTTGGCTTGTTGAGAGAGGTTAGTAATGCTTTGGGTACAACGAGCTAAAACTTGCTCAATGTCCCGGAGACGATTTTTCAACGCAGTAACTTCCGTGGATTCCCCTGCTTCCGCCTTGCCAAACTTCAAAGAAGAACGGTGACTAATACTACCACCAGTCATGGCACCGCTAGTTTCCAATAATTCCCCTTCTAGGGTGACAATGCGGTTTCTACCTAAATTTTGCCTAGCTCGTTCCAGGTTAGAAAAGACCACCGTATTACCAAACACATAGGAAAATATTCTTTCATAGCGGCGATCGCACTCTACCAAATTCACGGCATAATCAATAAAGCCATTGGCATTTTCCAAGGCTGGGGAAGGGGAAAATCGGGGAGGATTGATTTTATTCAGGGGTAAAAAAGTAGCCCTTCCCGCCCGTTTTTGTTTCAATAATTCGATTCCGGCGGCGGCGATAGAATCATCTTCCACCACAATATGTCCCAGACGGGCACCAGCGGCAATTTCCAATGCTAATTGATATTGAGGGTCAACTCCACCCAACTGCACCACCAAGCCGCAAATACCGGGCATTCCTGATTGCAAAATAATCTTACTGGCGTGGGTTCCCTGGACTTCTTGCTGGGCTTGCGCCTGGGCTTCGAGTTTATCTAACTGCCGTTGTTTGTCCCTCTGTTCATGGTAAAGCCGCTTTTGGGTATCCTGCTGGATTTGTAATTCTTGTTCCGTTGCCGCTAAATTCTGGGCTAAATCCTGGATAGGTGTACTGGAAATATCTAACTCTGCTTGTAGGCGGTTATACTCCCCTTGTTTCTCCTCTAATTCTGGTTCCCAAGCGGCAATTTGTTGGGTTTGTTCCTCAATTTGTTGCTGGAGTTGGAGATGGCGTTCCGTTAACTGAGCCTGTTCCGTGCGTTGGGGTTCCAGGGTTTGTAGTAAAGTTTCAATTTGTCGATTCAACGCCGTTTGTTGCTGTACCCAAGCCTCGGAAGCCGAAGCGATTTCCGTAGCTGCTTCCCGAAAACGTTCTAAACTTTGCTGTGCTTGTTCCCGTTCCCCTTGACAAGTAGCAATTACCTGGACTTGCTCCTGCTTTTGTCCAGTTAACCGTTCCACAGACTGTTGATTTTGGGTAATTTCTTGTTGACTTTGTTGTAACCGCTGACTCACATCCAACGCAGCCCTTGACAACTCCCCTTGCTGGCGTTGGAGTTGCTTGCGCTCCGCCTCTTGATTCGCCAAAATAGATTGAGTCGCCAAAAGCTGCTCTTCCCCCAAAGCCTTAACATGGGCATTGAGCCGTTCCAACTCCTGATTCTTCCTCTCAATCTCCCCATTCAAACTTGTCAACTGCTCCGTCAATTCCCCATGATTTTTATCCCCTGCTTGAATTTGGTTAACTAACCTCTCCTGCTGATTTTGCAAGGAACGCCAGGATAATACACCCTCCCACTTCTGCTTCTCTAAAAATTCTGAGCGTAGTTTTTGATACTTCTCTGCCTTTGCCTTATCTTGGGACAGGCGATCGCACTGCGCCGTTAATTCCGTCTCAATAATCCGACAACTATCTTCCTTGTCTTTAACCTCTTCCAGGGTTTTCTTTGCTTGATTAATTTTGCGATCGAATGCCGCTACCCCTGCCAACTCATCAATTATTTCCCTTCTTTCCTTGGCATTCATGGAAATAATACTGGTAACATCACCTTGGAGAACAACGTTATATCCCTCCGGATAAATACGTAAACGTTCTAACTCCTGGTGTAATTCCGTCAGGGTAGAAGAAATGCCATTGATGTAATAATTAGACGTATAAGTTTCTTGGGGAGTAACTCGCAACCTCCGAGTCACACTCCATTCCCCACCTATCTGTGCCCGAATCTTCTCCTTACGGCTGATTTCATCTTCCGTTTCTGTATCCTTTTCTGCCTCCTGAGCTATCTCTTCAGCAATTTCCGCCAACTCAGGATTATCTTCCGCTTCCACTGTAGAAATGACAGTCAGTTCTTCCTCCTCATCCGGCACACCATCGGACAAATCAAATGTTACCGTCACACTAGCTTCCACCGCCGAACGGGATTTGCTGCTCTGGGTAGTATTTACCAAATCCGGGAGTCGATCCGCCCGCATTCCCTTAGAACTGGCTAAACCTAGGCAGAATAGCAGGGAGTCGAGAATATTCGACTTTCCCGAGCCATTGGGACCAGAAATCACAGTAAATCCCTCTAGTAAAGGGACTTTACTCGTACCGCCAAAGGATTTGAAATTTGTCAGTTCGACACGCTTTACGTGCACCATAGGCGCGGGTTAACTAGGCTATTGCAGTTCAAGTGTACCAGTGAAAGGGGATTAGGAGTTAAGGGATTTCAGATTTTCTCATGGAACAGGAGAGAAGTATAGGGTGTAATGGCGATCGGGGGAAAAATTTTTCTGTTAAATCGACTACTTCACTAGTATACTTGCACTAAATACTACATTGTGTTACAATAAAAAATAACTGGTGTATCTAAAATAACGTGAGTTCGACAGAACTAAAAAAGGACAATTCGGCGAATTTATACTACGAAAACAGAATTATCAATCCTGAAATTAAAGTGTTCTTATGGAAGCTATAACAGCAATTGCAACCACAATTACAACACTCATTTTTGGTGAGGCTCTTAAAGAAGGAGGAAAGGCACTAGGGAAAAGTGCTTCTGATAAGATTGCTCAATTGGTGACTAATATTCGTCAAAGATTCAAAGAGTCAGGTACAGAAGGTTTGCTGACGCGGGCAGAAAAACAGCCCACAGAATCTAATATTGCAATAGTAGAAGCAGAGTTGATAACACAAATGAATGAGAATGAAGCTTTTGTCAGTCATTTGAAAGAGCTATTGCAGCAACTTGAGAAGTTAGGTGTTAACCGCCAAGAAATGGTAAGTGGTGTCAGAGCAAATTCTCTGGAAGTAAAAGGCGATATGACTCAAGAAACAAGTAAAGGTGGATCGCAAGTAATGGCCACAGATCTAGATATCGCTGGAGATGTGAAAATTGATGGAAATTTAACTCAGAAAAGCTAAAGGATATGAGCCAACCCAATGTGGAGCTAAGTGCCTTCAGCAATGTTGAAGTAGGCGGTAATTTTACTTTTGAGGGAGATTTAACTCAGATTGGTTATCAAACCGTAGTTCAGCAGAAACCTGATTTTTTTGAGCCATCCCTTGAGCGATATAAATCTTCTAATTTCAAAAGTCCGAAAATTACATCGCACCTTCTTGCGAGGCTTACTAATCAAAGATTTTTAGTTTTAGCTGGAAGTCCTGATGTAGATAAGGACTCCCTCGCTAAACATACTGCGTCCTGCCTAATTGAAAAATTAAACTCTAGCAATGATGAAATAATAGCAAAAGAGTGGCATCGCAGTTCTGATCCACAAAGCATCGAGATAGAACTTCAAAATACAGAAAATACGACAGTTTTTATCTTAACTCAAGTTACACCTCAGAACATTGGTTATGATCTGACAAGGATTCAGAGAGCATCAGTTTCAGGTCAGCACTACGTTGTAATCAGTACAGATATAACTTTTGCTGCATGGAGACAACCTGACAGTACGAAAGTATTTTGGTACGAACTATCACCCGAAAATGTTTCTGACTCTGAGCAACTAATTAATAGCCTTTCCCAAGAAGATTCTCTTAGTAATTGGTATCATCAAAAACTTAAGCCAAGTGAAAGACTACTTGCACTAGGATTAAGTTTTTTTGATGGTCTATTTGATGATCAATTTTTCACGGCTTTAGAAGAAATCGTTGAAAAAGTTTGGCAGCGACGAGATGCTTCGCTTCGCGCCCTTGATTACCGCGATTTTGAGCATCTTCACCACTTTTTTAACTTTACTGAAACAAAAGGTCAGGGAACTAAGATTTCAATTCGTTTTCCTAAGCAGCGTCGAATTTTATTTAGAGTAGCTTGGAATAGCGATCGTAGGCAAATTTTATCAGCATTGCCAGTAATGGTAGATATTGTCAGAAACTCTGTAGTAAGAGGTTTGGTAAATCCAGAACTATATGGTAATGAAACAAAGTGTAGAGAGATTCGCACAGCAATAGCTGAGACAATAAGTGATATTGGTTCAATTTCAGAACATTCCATTCAAACAACACTGCTCCAACTTTCTGCAAATACAAATACTGCCGTTCAATCCACTGCGGCTTACGCAATGGCAAGGTGGCGCGATCCTGATTATGCTCTCGATCAACAGCTTTTCAAAACGCTTCATTCGTGGTTAGATCTGATTCAAGCGAGGCGTATTATCGATCAAGTTGATGCCATCTTAAAGGGACGTAGCGAATCAAATAACGAAAGTTCAAAGGCTGAGGATTACATTAAAGTTACAGTAGCACTTACTGTTAGTTATGCTTCACTTTACGATCCGCCGCTTGGAATGCTTGGCTCAGAAGGACTATCTGAGGAGCTTTATGATTTATTGAGGAAGTTAGTTAATGATGCTAGTACTGTTGTTAGAGACGCATTTCTCAATTTCACGCTTCCAAGAGTATTGCAAATACATTTAAGACAGTTGAGCAGATGGCTGCATGACACAATTCAGCAACAAACAAGTTCTTCTAGTTCAAAAAAATCAATTATTAAGTTCAACAGGGCAGTGGGCGTAAGCCTAGCACTTGCTTATAAAAGAGATTCGCAAGGAACGGTAACAATTCTTGAAAGTTGGACATATGAGGGACTAGGGAATATTCCCGAACATATAGATGAATCGAAGATAACCTCACGAGAAAGTTTGCTTGCAACTGTTGCAAGAACATACGGGGAAATTGAGTTTATACAGGGTTCCAATAAACTAACTCCTAGAGATATTTTTGAACGTTTACATACTGTTCTTCAAAAGGAAAAACACCCTTTTGTTCGTGAAGCTATTTTGTTTGCTATTGGCCGTCAAGCTCGTCTACACTTTGATGCAATTGAACCTCAACTTCAGTCTTTAGTCGCTGAAGTAAAGGAGAACGAGCGCGAGGATATTGTTAGAACTCTAGATGATATCTATTTTGAGCAGCGTATTCGTTTGTCAGGCGGAGATTACTGGAGTACTCAGAAGTTTATTAAGATTGGCAGTATTTCTTACCCTTATAAATACCAGATTTGGACAAATGAGCAACGTCCTCAAACTCCAATTGAGGAAGCAATGTATGATTGGATAGAAAATGCACGTAATACTGTTGCCCAGCAAATTGCAACACGTTCTTTAGTTTCTTTTGCAAATCGGTTAGATAAAGATGAAGAGCAAGAGATGGATAGGATTTTAAACAATATTGATTCAGCCAGCTCTCCTCAGGAGCCTGAGCATAAAGCTCTACCGACTAAAACCTCTCAAAATTTTTATGTAGAACAGATAGTTCCTTGGCTAACTGTTTTTCTCAAGTGGATTCAATACTTTGTATTTAAGAGAAAATACTATAAATATTTTGCAAGTGAATGGTTATATTACAGACAGGTCATTACTGGCATTTTACCAGAAGCATTAAAACAGGATTCATCCTCTCAATCTACGATGGATTTCGTCCTGAAGAAATTGACTGGTCTTTCTGACAAGAAATTGAAAATCAAAATCATTGCAAATCTTTTGAAGTTAGCAATCTTAATAGCTAAAAATCCTGTATGGGTGATTTTTACCGGAATGTTGCTAATAATATTTTTCTTTTGGTTTTTTATGAGATAACTAATTTAAGAGCAAAAATGCAATGGCAACTAACATTTCCTTAGAGAAAAGGCTTGCAGCAGTAGAAGCAGCGATCGCACAGTTGCAAAAACACGTTGCGACTCCTCAATCAACTAATTGGCTACAAGAAATTGCAGGTTCTTTTAAAGATGAACCTGGTTTTGAGGAAGTGCTTGCCTATGGTCGAGCCATTCGCCAAGGTGATGAATCTATCCTCGAAACGCGAGAAGAACTATGAAATTGCGATACGCAAAGCGTCAAGCCTCCGGCTTATCGCTTGCGCTGACTTCGAGGTTCGCTCATCATTAATCTATAAGCCGCAGACTTAGCACATCGAGTAAAATTGAAGCATCCCCGTATTACAATAAAACTCTCCTCAACTTATGACAGATCTTCTTCGACAAGTCATGTCAGAAATCGAGAAACTTCCAGTGGCTCAGCAGGATGCGTTCGCGCAGCGACTCCCTTGGAGTCTCGCATCCCGTCTCATGGCAGAACTGAAAGCTCAACAGATGTTAGAGAAGGAATACCGCAATCGTCAGGCTTTTGTTCTTCAGGTAGATCGACTACGTACAAGGTTACTAGAAACATACGGAGAGTTTCCTGATAGTGTTGATTTAATACGTGAGGATAGGTCTAGATAGCAGTGAGAGAAACTGTAGTTGATAGTAGTGTGGCTATTAAGTGGTTCGTTCCACAGCCTAACTCCACAAAGGCACGTGAAATACTTGATGCTTACCAGAACGGCGATCTGATAATACTTGCACCGGATTTAATCTATGCAGAAGTAGGCAACATTATTTGGAAACTTCATAGATTTCAAGGCTTGTCTGTTGGTAGATGCAGAAGAAATTCTCAATATATTTCAAGCAATCGAGTTTGTAATAACTTCATCATCTTTACTTCTTGCTGATGCTTACCATCTTGCAGTAGCGCATCAAAGAACTGTATATGATCCACTTAAATAGGTAACGTTTGCGTAGAATCTCCCAGGGAGCATTGCTGTCTCACTATGTCCAAGTAGCTCCTGAACTGTGTGGATATTATCCAGAAAAGTTCTGAATATTTGCTAGTAATATACAGACAAGCCGATACTGAAGTGATAGAACTAGTATATATTAACCAGAAAATTCCTTGATATTAACCAAAAATCAGGTATTTATCCGGAATATTTCTGTATGATTAAGTATATGTGGAGCTAGCTGCGCGTACTCATTTTGAGATCGTAATGAAAGCATCCATCTCAAAAGTAGCTTTAAGAAACCTCTGAAGCACTGTCGTCACTGCCACAGACCTCAGAGGATTTAACTTTACCAACATGGAAATCAAACGGATCGTCTTAAATAATATTGGACCATTTAAATCCGTAGAAATTCCCCTAGCCCCCACTGAGCAAAAACCCAGTAATATTACTGTATTCATAGGTAACAATGGCACTGGCAAAACCTCTGTATTGCAAGCCTTAGCTACCTCCCTTAGTTGGTTTATCGCACGTTTACGTACAGAAAAAGGTAATGGTAACCCTATTCCAGAAGAGACTATCCTTAACACTGCCAACACTGCCAAGATTGAAATAGAGATTTGTAACTCTCTTGAACCATCAACACATCCTGGTGAAAACGAGATTAGCGATCGCTTCCAATGGACTTTAGCCAAAACCCGAAAAGGGCGTAAAGCCCAATATACCAGCCACCTCGGTGACTGCACCCGATTAGCCAATCACTACCGCAACGCCCTCACCCAAGATGATCAAACTAGTCTACCCCTAATTGCATTTTACCCAGTCGAGCGCGTCGTACTCGATATTCCGCTAAAAATTAGGACTAAACATACCTTCTTGCAAATGGATGGTTACGACAATTCCCTCAGCCAAGGGGTTGACTTTCGTCGCTTTTTTGAGTGGTTTCGGGAACGGGAAGACACCGAAAATGAGTCGGGGATTTCTGAAGATTTGCTGAGTCAACTAAGGACAATATTAGAGCAAAATCAAGAGGTATGGCGACGTTTAAATGAACTGAATGCCTCAGCCAAAGATCGACAATTAACCGCAGTTCGCACCGCCATTCGCCAATTTATGCCCCACATGGACAACCTTAGAGTCCGTCGTAAACCCCGTCTCCACATGGCGATCGACAAAAACGGTGAAACCCTGAACGTAGCTCAACTTTCCCAAGGTGAAAAATCTCTCATTGCCCTTGTAGGTGATATTGCCCGTCGTCTCGCAATGCAGAACCCTGCTCTAGAGAACCCTCTGACAGGTGACGGCATCATTTTGATTGATGAAGTAGATCTGCACCTGCATCCCTCCTGGCAACGTAGCTTGTGCGATCGCTTAATCAAAACTTTCCCCCATTGCCAATTTGTGCTTACCACCCATTCGCCTCTGGTAATCAGTGACTGTAAAAATGTTTTGGTTTACACCTTAACCAATGGTGAATTACAAGAACTACCCTCCCAATATGGACAAGATGCCAATACTGTCTTATTGGATGTCATGGATACCAGCATCCGTAATGAAAAAATTAATGCCGAACTTAACGATCTGCTGGATGCCATACAAGATTCAAACCTAGACCACGCTGAAGAACTGCTCGCAGAATTAACCGCCGAACTACCCGCCAACCATCTCGAATTGGTCAAGGCAAAACTACTGCTCCATAAACAAAAATTGCGTCATGCGAACCATTAGTAAAGGGGCTGAACCATCAAGTTTAACAGCCTGGAAACGGAAAAAATCCCACGGACGCTACAACCAGTTAACCGAAGGTGTTCGCCGAGATATTCGAGATCATGCCCTAAAAGAACAATACTACCTTTGTGCCTATTGCTGCCAGCGAATCCAAGATATTGAGGCTTGCCATAATGAGCATATAGAAGCTCAAAACCTGAATCCTGGACGTACCCTCGACTTTACAAACATTGTTGCTAGTTGTAACACATCTAATCAATGTGGTGCTGCCCATAAATCCCAAGCACTACCTCTAATATAATGTCCGTTTAAATAACCGTCATTGCGACCAAAGGGAAGCAATCTCAAAGACTTTGGGATTGCGTCGTTTCACTTCGTTCCACTCGCAATGACATATTATGGGTAATTTACCGGACATTATATAACTCCCCTGATGATGGAATGTGAAACAGAACTTAGATTCAAAATTAGTGGTCGGGTAGAAGGTTTGAGCGATCGGGCAACCATCACAATTCAAGTCTTAAATCTAGGAGACGATGAAAAAAATAACCGTGCTCTAATTGAAAAACGCAAGCAATTGTCCAATGTCTTGTTATTGGCAAACGGAGTAGATACTGATGAAGGGCTAGAGGATGAAGAACTGTTGGAGATGTTAATTGATGACCTGGCACAACCTCAAAATGATCACCTGGAACCTTTTGCTCCAGTGGTAATAAATATCTTACGCAATTGGCTTCAACTTCAGAGGAATGACTTGCAACTGTAGAACAAGCGATGCTCCTGAAGGGAGATGCCTTAAGGCGATCGCCTAGAATAATAGAAAACAGAGCAATATGAACATCCCTATCATCGACGAGGTAGTTGAACAATTGAAAGTCATGCCACAGCATTTACAATGGCAGGTGCTTGAATTTGCTCGAGCATTGGTAAAAGCTGAAGTGCAAGTTACTCCGGGAAAACAATTGCTGCGTTTTGCAGGTTCAATCTCTCCCGAAGACCTTCAGTTGATGCAGTCAGCAATTGAACAAGATTGCGAACAAGTAGATATTAATGAGTGGTAGGTATTTGCTCGATACCAACATTATCATTGCTCTGTTTGCAGATGAAGCGATTATCAAGAATAACCTTGCCCATCTTCACAATGTTGAGTGGAAAAGTAAAATAAAAGCCATACTTGACACCAGCTTTTTATTTGTGGTGAAGGTCGGGCTATACTGAAATAGTCCATAGCCTCTAGAGAATGATGCTCCAAGAACTAGAAGCCGTATTTGATGGGACAGCCCTTCAATTAGAAGCACCCTTAAACCTAGCCGCAGGTACGAGAGTAAGAATTATTGTGGAGAGTGTTGTGCCCAATGAAGACAACTCATCTAAAACATTTCTCAAAACTGCTCAGTCTTTAAAATTACAAGGTGCCCCAGATTGGTCAGAGAAAGTTGACCAATATTTGTACGGGGAAACTGTCTCTAACAATGACTGAAGTTTTTTTAGATACTTCTTTTGCAATAGCATTATCTTCCATCACCGATCAAAATCATGTACGGGCTGTTGAGCTTGCCCATCAAATTGAAGCTAATAAAACTCGTTTGGTGACCACTCAGGCAATTTTACTAGAAATAGGTAACGCCCTTTCTAAGCAAAAATACAGAGTAGCGGCAACCCAACTTTTGGAATCCCTCGAAACCGATCCCAGCGTCGAAATTGTTTTATTAACCAATAGCCTATACAGATTAGCATTCAATTTGTTTAAGCAACGAGAAGACAAAGAATGGGGGTTAGTGGACTGCATATCATTCATCGTCATGCAGGAGCGAGGAATCACTGACGCACTGACAGCCGATACCCATTTTCAGCAAGCAGGATTTCGAGCATTGGTGAAGTACCCCTAGTTTCGCTTCGCTACACTAGGGGCTAAGCGCTGACGCGCACGCTCCGCGTTAAGCGAAGCTATGCCGTAGGCTTTACGCGTCTCACTCGCCGTTGCCACGTTGGGGATACCACA
>JASJDS010000234.1 GCA_030065055.1 Calothrix sp. MO_192.B10 | reverse complement strand
GACCGAACAAGGCAAAAGTAAAGAAAAAGAAAAATGGTCACCAAGCCCCTAAATTTATTTATGGAACGAAGTAAAAACATTTGTTTCGATACAGGTAGTGCAAGAAACAATACGTCCGTAATCTTATCCCCTAAATTTATTTATTTATGGGGATTATCTTTTTACTTTTTACTTTTATCTTTTTACTTTTTAAAAAATGCATTTATTTTTAACTTGTTACCAATGACCAAAAAACCGGGTTTCTGGCCCCCCGTGCGTAAGTCCTGAAAGTTATTCATAGCCACGGATGCTTAAAAATAATTTGAAAAATTGTCAGCATAATCTTGCCAAAACGGCAATATTATGGTTAAACTGACAGTCTCCAATGTGTTTTGAAATAATTCGCCAACAGAGTCTTCGCTACTTTCCCCCCAAAATCTTTGCACAGCAAAGATTTTAGAGAAACCTTCCAAGTCGTGTCTATATGTCCTTCAAAAACCACACTTTCGTGATTTTTCCTTTTTCGACCTGATACATTGCTACTGCGGTTTTTGTTTCTGATCCATTAAAACCTGTGATAAATTCTTGATCAATTACAATATTGCCTTCGGTGCATCGTGAGACCAATTTACAGTGAAGATTAGGACTATTTTCAAAGAGCTTTTTATATCTGTTTTCAAAAGCGTTTCCTGAGATATCTGGAATTTCTTTTTGTGAGGGAAAAGCCAGAACAGGAACCTTTTCAATATAACAACTTAAAAATTCTTCCAGATTCCGTTGATTATAAGCGTTAAGCTGTTTGTCGACAATTTCAGTAACACTCTTATCAGTCATATTCATTCTCCAGAGGTGAATACTTTTTATCTACTGTACCAAGAGATTGTGGAAGCAGTGCCCCTACAAGGTAATTTGTTTTGTGGGTGATTTATTTATCGGACTTACGCAACTGGCATATTTTTTCTGTAGGGGAGGCAAAATGCGGTGTAGATTTTCTGCCCGCATTATTGCCGTTGCGTGACGCTGCGAAAATATTTGAACGTAGTCATCAGACTTGTAACAGAGGCGCACCAATCACCGATTGTGATAATTGCGTAAGTCCTGATTTATATAAATGGGTGGGTGAACGAAAAAATATGTGGGAGAGCCAAGATACTTATTACTTCTTATAATAGCAACCTCAACCCCCAGCACCCTTCCTCAACTTACCTTTCAACCACTTCACCACCCCTTCCACCTCCCCACGCACAGGAAAAAGCAACTGCTCACTCAAAGCACAGCCGTAAGCCTCCATAGCACCCGCCAAATCCCCCAAACCTACAAACGCTCTCCCCTGCCAATAACTAGCCATTGCCGGATCAAAACACTGTAAATCATCAGCTAAATCACAAACTTTCTCCAACCACTTCCGACTCCTCCCATCATCTCCCAACCCTTGATAACTCTCCCCCAACCACACCGCAGCAGACAGAGATTGCACATATAGGGAATTGTAACTAGCCTCACCCCTTTCCCCTCTCCTTACTAAGGATGGAGTGAGGTGTAATTTACTCAACTCCCATCCTTTCTCCAAAGCCTCCACCGCTTCCCCATACTTAAACCCTAGTGCCAACACGCGCCCATGACAAAACCAAGCATTGGGTAACTGGGGCTGAAGTCTCGTTCCTTCCTCAGAAACCTGACACCCCCGTTCAATTTCTCCCAAACTGTTCACCAATATCCGCCCCGTGGTAGGCCAAACACTCCAACGCTCTGGGAACTTTTCTAACATCTGCTCTACTATCACCATAAGATTGCTCCTACTCCCTTCTCTTGGGAGGAGAGAGGTAAAAATATCGCACAATCCCCGATAAATCTCGCAATCATCAGGATACAGACGATGAGCTAACAACATCGCCTTCAAAGCCCTCTGATACTGTCCAGTGTGGAACAAGCACCGTCCATAGTAATACCAACCATTGGCATTATTCGGGTGTGATTCTGTAAACTGTTGCAACACCCTTACACCTTTTCTCCAGTCTCCCCGAAAAATGTAGTAATATGCCAGCAAATCATGGACATCTGGTGCATCAACAGCTAGTTTAAGAGCAGCAGTAATTATCTGTTTAGTCTGCTTCCCTTCCTTCCCCCTTACCAGTTTCTTACCACAACGTTGATGAGCCTGTCGTTTGAGTACCCGAAAATCATCACCAGCTAACTCTGACCCTCGACTCAAACAACCCTCAGCCGCTCGCAAATTACCCACCGCCAGCAGCGCGTCATAACTAGTCAGCAACGCCACCAAATCGTCTGGTTGCAGAGACAAAACAGCATCAAAGGCTTGCAAAGCAGCAACAGCATCTTCTCTTGCCATCTGCACCTGCCCCAAAGCCAGCCAGTGAGAGGGGTTGCTAGGTTCTTGGCTAGCCGCAGACTCAAAAGCCAGTATTGCCCCTTGGGTGTCACCTTGGCAAACTGCAATTAATCCGAGAATATGCCGGCGAGTTGGTTCACTGACTTGAAAGAGGGTGTGGGGTGTAGGGTGTGGGGTGTAGAGTAAAGCACTTTCATAAACCTCTACAGCTTCAGCTTTCTTCCCCATCAATTGCAGGATTTTCCCCAACTTCAACCGCACCTCAATTAATTGGGGTTGTTGCACCAGCACCTGGCGATATTCCTCAACCCCTTGCTCCCAACTACCCATTGCATATAGTAAATTAGCCAACTCCAACCGTTTCTTCCAGCCAGAGGGATATTTCTGCACATACTGGGTTAATGTTTGCAATTTTTGGTTTTGTCGCCTTAAATTTTCCTCTAATACGAGATTAATATTTATTTCCACCCCAGAAGACTGGGTGAATGATACCAACTTTGAGGTATTACTTCTAGACATGTTGCACTCACTTGATAACTAATGGTTTCATCCAGACTCTCCATAGTGGTTGCTACTTTTGATTCCCATAGCATCCTTCTATCAAAAGGTGAATCTTCCATCCCACGATTTGCACTGTTACCAGAGTAATCGGCAAAATCTAACACAGAATCATCCAACCCTGACAAATACTGACTCAAACGCCTTTGCAAAATCTTCCGCGCCTGTTGAATCCGTTTATAAACGTTATCTACATTCAGCCTCAGCCGTTGGGCAATATCTTGATAGGAATTTTTGTGATAGTAACGTAAAACAAAGGGATGGCGCAGTCTCTCACCAAGATTGCTGACAGCATGGCGAATATATAACTTTAATTCATAATCTAAAATTGCCGACTCCGGAGAGGCAAAACTAGAAATCAGTGCCTCATCTTCTCCCCCAGACATTTCCTCCATACTTGTCATTCTTCTGTGATCACGTTTTCGGTGTAAATCAACACATAGATTATGAGTTAGACGAGTAAACCAAGCACGGACATTTGTGATTTTTTTTACATATTCTGGAAACTGTTCCCAAGCTTTCAAACTTGCTAAACTAAGCACATCTTCCGCATCATTATAATTACCTCCCATCCAACTCAAACAACGAAAATACAAGTAGTCTCGGTGCTGTTGCCATAATAGCCAAAAAGTATTTCTCTCACCTTGAAAAAAACGCTCTAATAATAGCTGTTCTTCTAAGTTTTTTGTGGTTTGCAACGTATTCGCGGAAAGTAAACCAATTCTATTAGTAGTTGTGTGCATCTGTCTAAAACAAAAATGGATAGCTGATGATTACATAAATAAAAATCATTTGATCAATATTTATTCACTATTCAGTATTCGTTGATTCACAGTTTGCATAAATTGTGTTTTAAAAGAACAACAGCTACTATCATCACCGCAAATATCCGTATATTTAAACGGTAGTTTTACGGCAATAAATAATGTCCTTGTTTATACTTTGTATGGCATGCATATGATACATAATATTTTTGACTTAAAATATTATGTATAGTTTTAGACTTAATCATGGTAGTACAACCACGATAAAGCTAGAAAAAAACTAGTGGCATTTTCCATTATTTATCAAAGCTAAAACAACCCCTAATTTCTTAATAGATAGACATCATAGGGATTATGGTAATAGAAGTCGAGGAACTAAATATCTACGACTCATCAAAATTAAGGTTATGGAGTACTAGTGCCAAAAAAATTATTCTGAAGTAAGTAAATTTAGATTAATCGTTTCAGTTGAGAGCAAGTCAAAAAAAATCTCTCAAGAGCCAATATGATTGGGAACTTGAGCTACCGAATATAGTCATGCATTCGCAAATGTACATAAATTAAAATAATTTGTAATTTGTAATTTGTAATTTGTAATTTGTATATCCCAATGAATCCAAAAACACTTTCTGTAAATGCCCCACAAAATACATATGCAATTATCGGCACGGGAGCTTTAGGTGGTTTTTATGGTGCGAAACTGCAAAAAGCCGGGTTAGATATCCACTTTTTGCTACATAGCGATTACGAACACGTAATTAACCACGGTTTAATCATTGAATCCAAAGATGGTGACTTCACTCTTCCTAGGGTTAATGCTTACCAAGAAGTAACTAAAATGCCTAAATGTGATGTGGTGGTAGTGGCACTGAAAACAACTCAAAACCATTTATTACTGCAGATGTTGCCATCTGTAGTCAAAGATGATGGGGTGGTATTAGTATTGCAAAATGGATTGGGAATTGAAGCGGAAGTGGCTGCGATTGTTGGTAATGACAAGGTAATTGGAGGATTATGTTTTCTGTGTTCCAATAAAATCGCTCCGGGACATATTCATCACCTAGATTACGGACAAATAACTTTGGGTGAATATACCTCTAATTATTCTTCTGTGGGGATTACACAGAGGATGAAAAAAATTGCCCATGACTTTGAAAGTGCAGGCATAACCATAGAATTTGCGGAAGATTTACTCCTGGCGCGGTGGCAAAAATTGGTATGGAACATTCCTTATAATGGTTTGTCTGTAATTCTCAACGCCACCACAGCAGAATTAATGGCAGATGTAAACACCCGTCATCTGGTAGAACAGTTGATGGGGGAAGTGGTAGCAGGAGCCAAAAGTGCTGGTAGAATTATCCCCCAGAGCTTTGTGCAATTGATGTTGGATTACACCGTCAACATGAAGCCTTACCGCACCAGTATGAAAATAGATTATGATGAAAACCGCCCTTTGGAAGTAGAAGCAATTTTTGGTAATCCGTTGAGAACAGCAAAGACTAATGGTGTAGATTTACCACAAATTGATTGTTTGTATCGGCAGTTGAAGTTTCTAGATGCACAGCATCAATCATGAATCTTTCACAGCCAAATTTTTGACTGGTTCAGGCTTGAGTAAACCATGCAACAAAGAAGCAGGACGCTGGCTGTGGGGCCATGCAAAGGCATGGCGGAAAGCCGCATCTTGACAAGCTTGTAATTGTTCAAAATTAATGATGTCGTAGGTTAAGAGATTTTCGTACTCAAACGGCAAACGCACATTGTGCAATCCGGCGTTATCCGTACAAATAGCTATATCTACACCTGCTGTAAAACAACGGTCAAAAACTAACTTTAACTGACGAATATCTTCTAAAGTACCTGTTTTAATATAGGTTGTGGGGCAAACTTCCAAACATTGATTACGTCTGGCTAAATCTGGAAGTAATTCTGGATACAATAGGGGTATCTGGATACCATGACCAATACGCGTCAAATAGGGCAACAGCTGGGGATAACAGCCTGCGGTGGTTTCGTAAAGATGTCCAGTAGTATTTAAACCTAAAGATAGAGCATAATCGTATAACTGTACCCATTCTTCTAAACGTTCCTCATAGTAGCTATCCCCTCCCGCCACGTCTACAGCACAGACATAATGCCTATTTTGTGCCGCCAAATCAACAATCGCTTTATTCACCTCATAGGGTAAACGGGAGTGCATACAGAGAATTTGGCTAGTAATAATGGGATATTCTGATATCTGGCTGGCTTTGCCCACAATTTCCACAATCTCCGCCATTTTGTCAATGCGTCCCCATTGACTCAAATCTTCAGGGGTACGGAGATAAGGGGTATAACGTAACTCTAAATAAGCCAAGTTTTCAAAGATGTAAGCGCCCCGAACCAAGCGATAGATAAAATAGGGCAAGGTTTGTGCGGTTTGCACCTTTTCCACTAGGGTATGTAGTTCTAAATACTCATCTAAAGTATTGCGCTCGCGGGTATAAAACTCCTCAAAAGCAGAATAGTCAGCAAAACGGGAAATCAACTCAGAAGAATGTCGCTCGAAGTATCGCCACAAAACGCGGGGTACAACTGAGCCGCCTAGATGCCTGTGCAATTCCGCATATAATGCCATTGTGCCCTTTTAACTCATTTACTTAATTATTATTAACATTTGCATCTAAAAAAACAAGGGTTGGTTCGGTTTTCCTCCCTTGTCTACTTAGGGCTTGCTGTTCGCGTAGCGCAGCGTTAGCTGTAAAAGTCTTTGGGTGAGGGTAAAAAAACCCATCCCCTATGGGTTGGGTAAAAAACTAGAAAAATCTGCCAGCCTCCGGAAAAATCGCCCCAGTGTACCACACATCAAACCTGGTAAGCTGTCGTGCATTCAAAATGCACAACAGCAAGTCAAAAGTCAAAAGTCAAAAGTCAAAAGTGAAGAAAGTTTGAGGTTGATCTATCGAAATAGAATAATATACAACTTAGATGCACAACAGCTTAATTTCTGGTAAAGGACGATTTTTCCGCCAAGATATATGCCGCTAAACCAATAAACTGCTGATGAGGCTGGCAGATTTTTCCGGATTTGATGAAAGCGGTTGTCCGTTTTGAGTTGGGGTCCTTTGTCCCCATCTCAAAACCCCGCTCAAACCGCTCAAACCGCTCAAACCGCTCAAACCTTCTTCAATTAGAATGAATTTTGACCTTACAGCAAAACATTGATGTTCTGTGACATACTCCACACACTCCCCTACGGGTGAGTGTGGGCTTCTCAGCGACTCTAGGCAACCCCAGACATTGACTGAGCTTTTTTAGACAGGGCGTGTGTCCCACGCTTCCTGATGTTGATTGCTGCATTGAGGTCACGACATATTGATGTATGGCAAACTGGGCAATTGTGTACCCGTTGCGATAAAGTTTTCTTTACTTTGTGACCACAATTTGAGCATTCTTGAGAAGTTCCATGAGGCTTAACAGGGATTACCAACAAACCAGCATTCTCGGCTTTGTTTGAAAGTATGGATAAAAATTGACCCCAACCAGCATCATGAATACTTTTAGCGAGTCTAGTTTTAGCTAGACCTTTTATATTTAGCTTCTCAACTGCTATTACATCATATTTATTTAGCAGTCGGTTAGCCATTTTGGTAGAGTCGATGGGAGGTATTATCCTCCGCACCTCTCTTTTAAATCTGGACGTGCGCGTTTCCGTGCATCCAGCTTCCGATGCTCTAGGGTTTCCCCTTGCTCATATGGATATAATCATGACAACTTTCATGTATGGCTAGCAAGTTCTTTGCTTTCCAATTCTGGTGGTTGCCGTCTATGTGATGTAGGTGTACTGTTTCACCTGGTAACATCTTCATTTGACAGTATCCGCATGAATGGTTTTGCCTATTTAATGCTTTAGAGGTTTGACCGTCATAGAGCTTACTGTTACGTTTACTCCAGTAGGTTATATCTCCATCAAAGGGTGATTTTTTTCCTTGGACATTGATATGTTTATTTTCGGAGTAAGGAACTGTTGGAAATGCTTTTTCTAGTAGTTTCTTGCTAGTGTGGCTGTTATTCCTAGTTTCCTTATTAAATACCTTAAAAGTTCTGTGATTAATGTGCCAGAGTGAAAATCTTGAGCCATTCATCTTACAGAATCTATGGTAGTTTCTCCATCCCCTAACCAAGGGTGCCAATTTTTCAGCTTTTATCTTGGAACCGTAGTTCGAGTTATTGACTATGGCTTTTACTTTCTGACGAAATGTTTTGAAGTTATCCACTGAAGGGGTACACTTGAACTTTCCATTGTTTTGCACTTTGAAGTGCCAACCTAGAAAGTCAAAGCCATCTGTCGCTGCGGTAATCTTGGTCTTCTTCTGACTGACGTTCATTCCTCTATCTGCAAGGAATTGACTGATTCGTTCAAGTATCTTGACTGCATCATCTTCTGGCCGAAGTATAATTACCATATCATCCGCATATCGGATTGATGGTTCGTAAACCATGCCATTTTTGGCTTTGTATCTATGTATACTTTCGATTCCATTGAGTGCAATATTAGCTAATAGTGGACTAATTACTCCCCCTTGCGGTGTTCCTTGTTCGGGGAATTCTGGGTTGACTCCTGATTTGAGACACCGGAATATTCCGAGTCTTATGCCATTGGGGGCGATGAGTCGTTCCATGATAGTCTTATGGCTTATTTTGTCGAAGCACTTTTCGATATCGAGTTCTATAACTCGTTTATCTATTCCATTTTTCTTGGAGTTTAGATTTAAGAACAGAATTTTCTGTGCATCATGTGCGCTTCTTCCTGGCCGAAACCCATAGCTCCTGGCATGGAAATTTGCTTCATGCGCTGGTTCCAAAGCGTATTTGGCTAGGCATTGCCATACCCTATCCGCGATGGTTGGTACTTTTAAGATGCGTGTTTTTCCGCCCTTTTTGGGTATTGGAATTTCTCGTAACTTATTATGATGCCAATTTAAGTAATTGGATTTGAGCAGTTTCTCAAGTGTAAATCGTTCTTCGTAATTAAGATACGTTTTACCATCAACCCCAGCGGTTCTTTTACCCCTATTTAACTGAGTTACTTGACGAATAGCCAGCAATCTTGCAGCAGAAGATTTCAGAATCAGCTTTTGAAGTGACCGTGCTTTACGCAGGTCATTTGCTTGAACTGCTTTGAACACACGTTTTTGTAAGCGGAATAGATTCATCCGGAATTTCTTCCAAGGTAAATCTTTCCATGATTCACTAGTTATTTTACTGTGTCTAATCATGCTTTACTCCAAAGTATGTTTTCTGAACACCTTGCAGCAATTACGCCGCATCCTACCCGGATTAAAGGGATTCCGTATCTCGTCTTACCTACATGAGTTTCGACCGTTCTCATGACCTTTAATCCGTTTTTCTTCGTTCCCCTGGCAAGATTTTTCTGTACCGTTAGGTGGGACCAATTCAACCGCCAACTCCCCATACTCTTGCCGCTTGCCACTTCTCACATCGGCGGGAATTTAACGTTAGCGAAGTCAGGGTTTTGATGTTATGCCCTGCTTGATTTTGGGTTGCTTTTCTAGGTTCTGTTTCACCGTAGGTACTCCCTGTTAGCACCAGTGTAAACCCATAACAGTTTTCTGATTGTGCCCTGTTCCCAGCTTCAGCCTCTAGAGTTCCGAGTCTAGTCACTGTGGGCAGATAAGGAGTCACCTCTGAGTTTGAGGGGTAGGGCTTTCGCCTACATCCTGCCTGGAGTTCAACCGTTTTTATGGTTGGATTGCTTATGCACGGGCTGAATACCGTGATTCGGCAATCAACGAATCGCACGAAGTGAAAATCTTTACGAGTATCTGCAACTTTTTTATGCTTTCTACCTAATTTTTTAATAGCTTTCTTACGTCTATTAGAACCTTTTTTACGTCTTGAAACTCGTTTTTGAGCTTTACGTAATTGACGTTCGGATTTGCGTAAATATTTAGGTGCAGCAATTCGGGTATTGTCAGAGGCAACGTAAAAATCTATTAGACCTACATCGATACCTACGATGTTATTAGAATCAAAATCAGGTTTAATTGTAGGTACAGTTTTATCATCAAGACTTAATGTTACATAATAACCATCAGCTTTTTTAGTAACAGATACCGTTTTGATGGTAAAACCATCAGGAATAGGTCTATGAACAATTACTTTGACATCTCCAATCTTTGAAAGAGTTATTTTATCCTTTACAAAATGATGTCGTTTGAATTGGGGATAAGTAAACGTTTTATATCGACCTGCCCCTTTAAATCTAGGTCTACCAGACTTCTTCCCCTTCGGGTATGCCTTCGGCACGTCTTCGACGAACGCAGTCGCTCTACTTGGGGAGCCACCCCGTTGGACGGGTTCCCCGGCTTGAAGGGAGTGGCGTGAGACCCCAAGACCGCGCTGCTCACCATTACAATCACCTTTAAGCCATCTATCAAAAGCTAGCTCAACCTTTTTAGGAACTTCCTGTAATACTTGACTGTGAATATCTTTGTACCAAGGTCTATCCTTTTTTAGCTGTGTTAAAGATGCTTTTTGGTTGTAATAGTTGGGTTTCTCTTTTAATTCAGGAAGATGACAAACAAGAGGGCATCTATCAATAGAACATCGATTTTGCTCATACCAATCAAATCTTTGAGCCAACAGATAGTTATATTGATGCCGTAACATTTCCAAAATGTTGTCAATTTTTTCTCGTTGCAACTTTGTCGGCTTGATTTTGTATTGGTACGAAGTTCTCATGTTTTTACCTTGTTGATCGACCTCTGTATATATTATCATGAATGTACAGACATATTCCGGACATTATGAAGAAAAACAGATTAGACATAAGGTTGAGTGATAGAAGATTGAATAAATTACGCTTATATTGCGCTCATCAGGATAAATCAATGACTCGTGTTATTGAAGATTTTATAGATACACTTCCAGAACAAAATATTGGTAAAAACTCAACTACCCCACTCCCTGTTAAGCCTACGGCTTAATTCAGTTGCGGGGCGTTTCGTTTTTACCTCGCAATTCATCCCACACCTCCCGTTCCGGGTAGGATGTGGGGCTTCTTGCTGTTTCAGCTAAAAATTATTTTTTGACTACATATGTCTAAAATTATTCTTTTCTGGCAAGTTATCCTCAGTAATTACCGATTGTGAAAGTACTGGGTGCGGAATGTGGGTTAAATACTTTCCAGCCCCAGATAATCAAGACTTAGGTGTAGTTAAATATCTCCGAAAGTCAGTCTCCAAGCTGGATTTATCCCCTTTTTCTGCACCATCTTGACAAAAGTGCAATTTTCTTAACCTGTCACGAATGGATAGCGGAGCTATTGTGAGGTGCATCGTTCATAGATGCCCGAAAGATACCCACATCAAACATGGTATGATACTACAAGCTCGGCACATATCTGTAACGAAACCCGCTTGCCACCAAGGATGAGAACCTCCTCCTTTGTGAAAGCTACTTGTCTACCCCTAATCAATAAAGTTGGTGGCAGTATTCACTAGAAGACAACCCGTAAGGCAGGACTACGACGAAACAATAAGTCCCCTGTCAATAGAACAACAAAAGTACTGTTATGGGCGTTAGGAACTAGCGTCCAAGAGACGTGGATGGGAAACCTCTGCCCAGTAGAGATTCCGAACTCCAAAGGTAAGTTTGCCAGATGAAGCGTCAAAAGCCTGACTGTAAATCGTGAAGGGGTTTCAAACCTCATCCATCTTACGGTGGGGTAGTTCATATTTAATGATATTTCAGCAAGGGAAAAATCAAGCTATGGATATGGAGACTATCAAACAAAGAATTACCGTTGTGCAAAACAAACGAGAATATCTACTCAGCTTACTCGAACAACCCAATTTAGGAAGCTTGAGAATAGATGTCAATCAAGCTTTAGAAGAAATGGATGAGTTACTTGATGAATTTCAACGCACTTTTCCAGAACCAGGAACCAACTGAATGCTCTAGGGATTAGTAACACGCGTCGGCAGCAACCATTTACTTGGTGGTTCTGCTGGCGGTAGTTGATAGTAACAATGACAAATATTGTTGATTAGTTATATAAATGTATTTATTATTGCTAACTTATTTTACAGCTGAGGATGTTTGCCGATTTTTTCCTAATTGCTTTACTAAAGCAATTAATTCTGTAGTCGGGACATCTTTTTGGCAAAAAACATCCCATTTTCCTATGGTTTTTGTTTCTGGAAACTTGTTCTCTTCCACTGAGGAGTAAGCAATAATCTGTGTATTGGGAGCGATCGCTTTAATTTGACAAGAAGCACTCCAACCATCCATTAATGGCATTTGCAAGTCTAGGATAATCACATCCGGATGATATTGTTTTACCAGATCGATCGCTTCTTTGCCATTAGTGGCTAAACCGACTATCTGTATATTTGCTTGATTAGAAAAAGCTAGTTTGAGAGTTAAACGGGTTAGTTCGTGATCGTCAACTAAGAGAACCCGTATAGCAGAAGTTTGACAAGGCAACATTAAACTACCAGGAAATATACTAAACAACTTACAACAACCATATAGTTTATGGTAAAAAGTACTCTTACCAACTCTATCTTATGGGTGAATAAATTGTGGTTAATTCTGATCAAACTAATTTTTCTCCATTTCTAGAACTAGTAACGCTACTGGTCAGCCAAAAGTTTTATCCCATCAGGTGTTCATTCTTGTAACTTTGGTTACTCGTATCTTTTCACAAAAAACATCGCTTCAAAGCTGACTGTGCAAAGTTATAGCTCTTGCACAGTAAGGATTAAGTAGAATTCCTATGTATATATTTACTTTGCTCCCCCTGACATAAAGCAAGCAGTAGATGCTGGTGGCTATATTAAAAAAAGTAAAAATTGTCAAATATTTATTTATAAATGAATGCCAAAAGAAACACTCAAAAGATTATAGACAATCTGCTTACCAAAAAATGTTACTTATAGGAATAATATCTATTTATCTTCATGAAAACTTTAATTTTTTGCACACCGAATCAAAGTTTGCATGAAAAAGATTCAGGCTGGGTATATTTAAACGCAGTCTTTATAAACAATACATAATATTGTTAATAAGGCTATATTGTCAATCACTTCTAAGATAGAGTTTCTAATTATTCAGGTATGTCATTGCAACGATCGCGTATAGTCCTGGGGGCATACGCTTCATTAAAAACCGGAATAATCCTAAAGCCTTATTACTAATTAGGGCTTGCTGAAAAAGTTTTTTGGCGAGGGTAGGGAACTCAAGGGCGGGGAACTCTTAACAGTTTCATCCTCATTTTTTCTATTCTTTTTACCAAAAAAAATTATAAATGCAAGGTTTTTTAGCCTGATGCCCTTATTTTCTTGCACTTTTGATTTCGATAAGAGGCTGAAACCACTACAATATAAGAGTTTTACAGTTATTAATGGGTGAACAGACCAATAATAGGGATCAAAAACCCCATCCCCTATGGGTTGGGTAAAAAACTAGAAAAATCTGCCAGCCTCCGGAAAAATCGCCCCAGTGTACCACACATCAAACCTGGTAATTTCTGGTAAAGGGCGATTTTTCCGCCAAGATATATGCCGCTAA
>JASJDS010000233.1 GCA_030065055.1 Calothrix sp. MO_192.B10 | reverse complement strand
ACCAATAGACTGTTGAGATTGAGCATCTAATTCATCGAGATAGATACACTGTACTCGCTGACTAGTTAGTAGTTCAATATATCTTTCCGTTTCCCCAATATCGGTGCTGCGGTTGGGGTAAACAACTACTCCACGCCAATTGTTGCTCAATTCCGTTTTGTCTAGGTAAAGAAATATTTCTGCGAATAGGCGAGAGTAAAATTTTTTATCTGCTTGAAATTGGACTTCGACAAAATATATAGGCGTTGAAGGTGATGCATTATTTTCAGGAATAAAGACACCGTCTATACGAAAAGCTAGTTGTTTAACTTCAACAGATGAAAACTGATAATAATTAGCAGTTTCTGGTGGCTGATGAATCAGTTCAAAAAAAATACTAGGAAAATTTTGGAATAAATGGTAGAAGATGGTGTCTGTTTTCACATCACTTGCTGATTCTGCTCAAATGTCATAAGTAAGTTTGTACCATCATGAATTTAACATTGTGTTGAGCAAGAGCAGGGAGAAAATTTTATTATCAATTAAAACAGGTAGGAAAAATGGGAGTATCCCAATTTTTGAAAAAGCCCGCACTTCGTGCCGCTCCGCTAACAGGCTAAAGCCCACAGAGGTGTCTACCCTACGGGAAGCCGCTCCGCGTCAATGCTCGTGTAGCGATACCCTTCTAGGGTATTGGATAGATTATTTATTAAAATTTGGGATGCTCCCGGAAAAACCCACCTCTGGTGAATTTGGTTTTGGGAAAAAGTTAAAGCATAATTATTAACTGCTTTGCCCTGATTCGCTCCTTGTTTCTGGAGTTGATTGGCTAGTTTGAACAACCTGTTGCACTAACTTAATATCTAAATCCAAAGCTTCAGCTATCTGTTCTACAGTTGCACCCAAACTAAGCATAAAGGGAATAGTTTCTATCTTCCCTTCTATCTTCCCTTCTAACTTAGCTTCTTGATAAACCTTAGTTTGCTTTAATTCTGTTAATCCCAACATTTGTTCTATCTCCTCCCGGCTTTTTTGGGGAAATTTGTAAACAATAATTGTCTCTATTAATTCTAAAATTTCTTTTTGAGTAACTTCATTATCTACCTGTTGTCTGGCAAGTTCTATTAATTCTTTCGCTCTTGTGCCAGTCGTTGCTTCTGGCTCAATCACTAGCTTAACCGTCTCAATACCAATAGACTGTTGAGATTGAGCATCTAATTCATCGAGATAGATACACTGTACTCGCTGACTAGTTAGTAGTTCAATATATCTTTCCGTTTCCCCGATGTCAGTGCTGCGGTTGGGGTAAACAACTACTCCACGCCAATTATTTCTCAATAATCTATCTTTCCAGGTTCTCATTACAAGGTTCTACCTTGTAATGAATTTTGAGGAGGCTCTGCCTCCTGTTAAGTTTGGAGGCAGAGCCTCCCCTAATGGGTTTCCAGGCAGAGCCTAGAAACGAGGGTCGGCTACCCTAACGGGACATCCCACAAAGGGCACGGCGTGGGTTGTGATTATTCTATAAAAGAGATTTTGGATGCCGTGCCCCTACCGGATAATTTATTTTTTGGCATTTTTGAGATTGCTTCAATGTCACCTTGACAGTGATACCCCTAACCCCTAACACCCAACCCCTGTCCTCATTTCAAGCTGCTTGTCACCCCGTGAGGGGTAAGGGTTAAAGGTTTTTCTTTCCTTTTTCCCCTTAACCGACAAGTATTGAAACCCACCCTAACTAATAACTGTGCTTTATTTCAAGGACACATTAAGGTGTCACGGGTTTCTCTTCCCGTAGTTGGATTAGTACCCTTGGCTACTTCACATAGTTTCTTTTGTACAGCATTACGTAAATAGACATCGGTAAAATCTGCACCATCAATAATCGTTCCATCAAACATGGTATTGGTGCAGAAAGCTCCTTCTAAGATTGCATTTGTCAAGTTGGCGTTAGTTAAACGAACCGACTCTAAATCAGCATATCTAAGGTCAGCACTGGTAAAATTAGTTCGAGATAAATTAGCTGAAAAGAACCTCACTCCACGAACATTAGAGTTGCTAAAATCACTCTTACGCAGGTTAGCATGATCGAAACTGGAGTCTGTTAAGTCTTGTCCAGCAAAATCAGCTCCTTCTAGGATACGGTTGTTATAGTTAAGTGCGAATACAGGGGGAGAAACATAGATAGCTCCTGCCATCCAAAATACTCCTCCCAGGAATAAACTAATTACAACTGCCCAAATGCTTTTACGTAGCAGTTCCTTCAGAGCATGGCTTAATCTAAAATTCATTTTATATTTCATTCAATGGCAAACCATTCTTCATCCCATTATCCCGATATCGGTGTCTTAGGAGAAGACCTAGTAGCAAAATGGCTGCAATCTACTGGTTGGATAATTATACACCGCCGCTTTTCTTGCCGATGGGGTGAAATTGATATTATCGCTCAACAAGATGACTTGTTGGGGTTTATTGAAGTGAAAACCAGAACTGCTGGTAGTTGGGATGGAGGAGGCAGATATGCTGTTGCTCCCCGCAAACAAGCCAAAATTTGGCGCGCTGCGGAAATGTTTTTAGTTCAGTATCCAGATAAGGCAGATTACTCATGCCGATTTGATGTTGCTATTGTCTACTGTCAGCCTTTATCATCACAACAGATGGGAGCAATAGCCAACAAACACAATTTGTTCTGCTTTGCCACAGGGGAATATCAATTAATTTTACAAGAATATATACCCGCAGCTTTTGATGATTCAACGGTTGGGGGTTAATGGATATGGGTAATTGGGAAAAGCCCAACTACCATTACCAGTTACCCATCATGAAGAACTTTAGATATTCCTGCTAGAGTACACAAGGGGATTTAAATTTAGGCTAGAGTCTCAGGACAGTAACCCAATCCTCTGACAAATTGTTGCCGAAAAGCTTCAATTTCTTTCTTTTCTGGATGTCCATGAGATACAATCGCTACTTGATAGCGTCGCATAACATCAACTGGGTTTTGTCCTGCTTCTAAGCTCCACATAGCCATTTGCACCCGCATGGGTGGCTCGTAGCTAATGCCTAGTTCATTTAAATAAGCACGAATGTCACCTTGTTCTTGGGGATTTAGCTCGCTTGTCAGCTTAATCCTCACCACCCAACCATCTATTTGATGGATGACGGTGACAAACGAAACGGGAATTTCTGGTCTGGAGTGAAAGAATTGAACTACCCTCAAAGTGAGGCTGGCGTTTGCCAGATAATACAAATATTCCATGTTGCTGCTTCGGATTAAAGCCAATCCTACAATTTATATATTGCTCTATTACATCCTTTCTCCGGTAGGGTAAAAGTCCCCGTTTTTTGATGGGTAAGTTTACCCAATTTTCATATTTGTACTGAAATATTACGGATATGGATCATAAAAATTTAAAAATAATATTTCACTTTTGTTATATGAAAGTTAAATTTATATAAAAAATAGTCAAAAATCATTAGCTTTATTAAAGTTTTATACGCCAATGCAGAAACAAATTACCAGTGAAAATACGGTTATTAATCCAGAAGATGCAGAAGTGAATTTAGACCTTTGTCTGTCTGGATATGACTATGAATTGCCCCCTGAAATGATTGCCCAAAATCCAGCTTTTCCTAGGGATAGTTCTCAACTCTTGGTGGTTAATTCTGTGGATACTGGTAAAAATACGCAGCCTTTACATCAAGTATTCCGTAATTTACCGGATATGCTTCTGCCTGGAGATTTACTAGTAATGAATAATACTAGAGTTATTCCAGCAAGATTGTATGGTCATAAATCTACTGGTGCAGAGATTGAAGTATTGTTGTTGGAGGAACGGCGACAGAATTGCTGGTTAGCTTTAGTTAAGCCAGGGAAGCGGTTTAAGTTGGGAGCAAAATTGGTTTTTACTGCTGCGCGGCAAGGTGATGGAAATCACTTTGACTTGGCTGATGAGCTGACGGCTACGGTACTGGAAACCGATGAAGCAACTGGAGGTAGGCTGTTACAATTTCATGTGCCAGAGGGAATGTCTTTGATGCAGTTGTTGGATGTATTTGGGGAAGTGCCTCTGCCACCATATATTACAGATACCCAGGCTGAGGACGAACAATATCAGACTGTGTATGCTCAAACTCCAGGAGCGATCGCAGCTCCAACGGCAGGATTACATTTTACCCCAGAATTACTAGAAAAATTGCGATCGCGGGGAATTAATCAAGCTTTTGTCACTCTCCATGTAGGTGTGGGTACATTCCGTCCTGTAGAAGTAGAAAATGTCACAGACCACAATATGCATGAGGAATGGATTGAAGTACCCGTTGACACAGTGGAGCAAATTCGCCAAACCCAAGCTGGGGGTGGGCGAATTATAGCCGTGGGTACAACGGTGGTGAGATCCTTAGAATCAGCCGCAGCATCGGGGGAAATACAACCGTTTTGCGGTAAGAGTAACTTGTTTATCTATCCCGGCTATGAATGGCGAGTGGTGGATGGTTTAATTACTAACTTTCACCTCCCCCGTTCTAGCTTGTTAATGTTGGTGAGTGCTTTAATTGGTAGGGAAAGATTACTCAATATTTATCAACAAGCGATCGCATCTGGATATCGTTTCTATTCCTTTGGCGATGCCATGTTAATTTTACCAGAGGCGGTTGACAGTTAACAGTTATCAGTTATCAGTTATCAGTTATCAAGTGTAGGTGTTAGGAGTCCTTTCTTCTCACCTCATCCCATCACTCCCTCACTCCTTCACTCCTTCACTCCTTCACTCCCTCACTCCTTCACTCCTTCCCTCCTTCACTCCCTCACTCCTTCCCTCCTTCCCTCCTTCTTCAATTGCTTCTTCGCTTCTTGCCAGAGGGATTCCAACTCTTCTATAGAGTAATCGGTAAGGGGGCGCTTGCAAATTATTTCCATTTTTTGGAATCGCTGGGTAAAACGCTGGTTAGTTCCTTGTAATGCTGACGTGGGGTCTAAGTTATACCACCGAGCCAGTTGTAATACAGAAAACAACAAATCCCCTAACTCTGCTTGTTGTTCTACTGGAGTTTCGTGAGCTAAAGCCTGCTGAAATTCTTGTAATTCCTCATGAAATTTATCCCATACCCCATCAATATCTTCCCACTCAAAACCTTCATCCGCAGCCTTTTGAGAAATTTTCATAGTTGCCATCAATGGTGGTAGTTTACGGCTATAGCTGCTGAGTTTGCTACTCAGTTTCTCAACATCACTAGATGTGTGTCCTTTTTCCTGGGCTTTGATTTGTTCCCAGTTTTGTCGCACCTCATCCACACTTTCCACCGAAATATCCCCAAATACATGGGGGTGTCGGCGAATCAACTTTTGGGAAATCCCTTCCGCCACTTGCTTGAGGGTAAAGTGTTGATATTCAAGGGCAATTTGTGCTTGCAATACTACCTGTAATAATAAATCACCCAGCTCCTCTGCGATCGCTTGGGAGTCTCCACCTTTAATAGCATCTACCACCTCATAAGCTTCTTCTATGACATAGGGTATTAAACTTTGGGGAGTTTGCTGCAAATCCCAAGGACAACCATCATCAGGGTTACGCAACTTTGCTACCACATCAATTAACTCTTGCAAAGCCTCTAAAGTCTCTGGGTGCTGCTGTGGTTGATTAGATTCCATAAAACTCTGCGCTCTCTGTGTCCTCTGCGGTTTTAATTTTATTTATGTAACTAGGTCAAATTAAATATAAAACCTCACCCCCAGCCCCTCTCCTTATCAAGGAGAGGGGTGTCGTCAGGTGGGGGGATGTTCAGTCTTGCATTTAATTACGCCTACCTACTTATCTTGACTTTTGACTTTTACGTTTTGCCTTCTTCTACTAGTTTTTGTCCTCGTTCGCCGAGTCGTGCGGCTGCTTGTTTTCCGTTTCTTTATTTTGACACTAGGAAGTAAACTAGCAACTCCCTTTTTTTTAAACCGCTTGTAAGCCGAACCACTCCAATCGCTGAGATAATGACTCATCGCCCCCAATTCCATACCTAGGAACAAAGCCAGAAATTCTGTAGCATAGAAAACAAGCGATCGCCCCATAGATTCCCCTGCTATTTGCCAATCCCACTGCAAGTTGAACAACTTTTGGGCAAGTAGCAATATAATTGCGATCGCAAATCCTACCATGCTGCATAAATAAATTACCCGCAGTGTTGTTCCAATAATCGGACCATGGGATAGGAAAGAGCGATGGCGCAGACTCTTTTGATAGGGAAGCCAAATCCAACGGAACCACCCCCACCTTTGGTAGTGGCGAGAGTAGATATCCAAATCCGGACCAAACATCAGCCCTCCAAATAGGAAGCCACCAGCAATAAGTAGAGTAATATTGCCACTGCGAGTTTGCCAGAGTGTCAAGCCAGCCACCCACGGCAAAGTCCATAATGTAATGCGATCGTGCGTCCTACCAGAGGGCATAAACAAGTCAAAAGTCAAAAGTCAAAAGTCAAAATTACAGTAACCTGAATTTAGGTGTAGAATTATCTGCAAAATTATTTTCAGAAAATACTAGCGTAATCTGAGATAGTTTGCTATTATATATTCTTGTGTGCAGAAACGGGCGGTTAGCTCAGTTGGTAGAGCGCCTGCCTTACAAGCAGGATGTCACAGGTTCGAGTCCTGTACCGCCCATATCCCGTTTTTGAATAATTTAGTTTACAGCTTACCTTAAATTGGCACGCAGTTTGCGATCGCTGATAAATTTGTGCGATCGTATAATAATGTTTGTATAAACAAAAAAATAAGGCTGAGTGAATATAGAGTAACACCCAACCTAAAATCACTTACAAATCAAGACTAAATGTATTTTATAGCTTCTTTATAAGAAGAATCTGAAGCTATTCTATGTAAAGAATTTCTAGGAAATGTACTAATAATATATAGTGCTTTATTAACGTGAACATTTGTAGTCTTATCCCTAAGTTTGTGTGCAAGTTCTCTCATTCTTTGTTCTGCTTTAGGCATATATAAATCGCATACAAATTCATTATCCTTGAATAATCTTAAATATTCTTTAATTTCTTCTATCGTGAATACCTCAATCAAATCTTCATAATAAGGTAAGGCTCGTTCATCAACACCTTTTTTAAAACCTTTTCCGTTGCCGCAGTAACACATACAAATAACTTTGACAAATAATGATTTAACAGCTTTTGGAATACCAGTTGTTGGAATTGATTGTTGTATTGATTTAGCATGAGGATATTCATTATAAAAGTTGTGATATTCAAAATGAACTGTCCTGAGAGTTTGTAATTTATCAATTAATTCTGCTGCTAAACTATCTTCATCTTTATATTTAAGACCATTAACTAGTTCTAAAATTCTCTGTGTTGCATTTCTTCTATCAGTATCACCGTTTTTCCTGTACAGACCAAATTTACAACCTATTTGATATTTTGTGTCTTCTGAAGCACAGCTCCATACATAAGGAATTAATTTCTCTATATTGATTTTGACGCGTTGCTCTTGTCTTGGGTCACAATATACTCCAAAAATAGACAAGAGAAAGTCATCTATCCTGACTTGAGGATGTTTTGAAATATCCTGACCAATGATAGTAAAGTCTTCATCAGGTATTGTATTTTTTCTTATATTCTCTAGAAGTTGCTTTATCCTGATTACTGAATGATCGGGTCTTGCAGTTATCGCGTATTTTAGACAATTCTCTAGTAGAGAAAGCATATCTGTTCCAGAGATATCATTGTCATTTGGATGTGCAGCACTTGCGTGGTTTCTAAGATAATTAACGTATTCTAACCTTTTGAAATTAATATCATTGATTAAACCTATTCTTCTAGATATTTCCAAAAGATCATGAGCAGATATTGCTTCGAGTTCTTCTTCTAGATGTAAATTTTTATATTTTGAAGATATACTTCCTGCTACGTTATAAAAATACTGTAAATCAAAGGTAATTATCAGTCTTCCTAAAGCTTTAATTGTTTCGTCCCATAGAAAAGCCAATGCACCATCAAATAAACCAATTGTGATTGCAACTGTAAACTTTGAGAGATATTCAGATTTTTTTCTGTCTTCTAGTGGAAGAATTTCTAGAACGCTTTCCAAATAATAAATAACCTTTCTTCTTTCTTCAACAGGTGAAAGAATGTTCTCGGTTGGTAGTCCTATATGATTTAGAAGACTAGCAAGTGGCTCACTCAATGCTGTAATAGAAGTGTCAATTTGAGATGGTGTATTACCAGATGGAATCAAGACAATTTCCGTACTGTTTTCGTCCATAGATTTTTCCCTTTTAAATCAAGGTATATCGCTTTCTCATATATTATGTATTACAATCCTACAAATCAACAAATCAATAAAATATAGCGGTTTTCGGTTGAGTAGAATACCAAGTTGATTCCTAATATTTAAGATGGGCTTCTAGCCCATCCCACAAGACTGTATTCCATCCAAGTGAAAACCGCTATATTAAAGTTAAACGAAAAAAGGGCAGACTTTTCAGCCTGCCCCCAAAATCAATTACTCTGTTGCAAATTAACCCAATAATGCCTTCGCCTTAGCCAAAACATTATCAACGCTAAAACCAAACTTCTCCAGACAAGTACCACCAGGAGCAGAAGCACCAAAGCGATCTATACTTACAGTATCTCCTTCAGTACCAACATACTTATGCCAGCCAAAGCCAACACCAGCTTCTACAGATAAACGCTTGGTGACAGCTTTAGGTAACACAGACTCCTTGTAAGCTCCATCCTGCTCCTCAAACAACTCCCAAGAAGGCATGGAAACCACACGCACTTTCTTACCTTCCCCTGCCAACTTCTCAGCTGCAGTCACACAGAGGTTCAACTCGGAACCTGTACCAATTAAAATTAGTTCAGGTGTACCTTGACAATCTACCACTGTATATGCTCCCTTTGTCACCCCTTCAATGGAAGTAGGTGTTAAGTTAGGCAGAGCTTGACGGGAGAACGCCAATAGGGTGGGTGCATTTTCCTTCGCTCTAGCGATCGCAATTTTGTAAGCACCAGAACATTCGGTGCCATCCGCAGGACGAATCACAGTCAGGTTAGGAATCGCACGTAGGGAGGCCAGTGTTTCTACGGGTTGGTGGGTTGGTCCATCTTCCCCTTGTCCAATGGAGTCGTGGGTCATGACCCAAATAGTACCGGCTTGGGAAAGGGCAGATAAACGAATGGCAGCCCGCATATAATCGGTGAAGATTAAGAATGTGGCACCGTAAGGAATTAAACCCGAACCGTGGAGCGCCATACCATTACAAATCGCCCCCATACCATGTTCCCGTACCCCAAAGTGGACGTTACGATTTTCGTATTGCCCTTTCTGGAAGTCGCCGGAGCCCTTAATCTCTGTCAAGTTGGAGTGGGTTAAGTCAGCAGAACCACCAATCAACTCGGGTACAATGGGAGCTAATTTGTTGAGGCAAGCTTCTGAATACTTACGGGTGGGTAGTCCTTTATCTTCTGCGGTGTAGGAAGGTAATACCTTGTCCCAACCATCGGGTAATTTTCCGGTGACGTAACGCTCAAATTCTGCCGCTTCTTGGGGATATTTGCTGCTGTAGTCAGCAAAAGCTTGGTTCCATTCCGCTTCTGCTGTCGCGCCACGCTCAACGGCTTTACGCATATGGTCGAGGGCATCTTGGGGCACTACAAAAGGCTCGTGTTCCCAACCCAGGTTACTGCGGGTTGCTGCAACTTCATCGGTTCCCAAAGCTGCACCGTGAACCCCAGCAGTGTTTTGCTTGTTGGGGGCACCATAACCAATTGTAGTTGTCACCTTAATCATGGTGGGCTTATCAGTGACAGCCTTAGCAGTTTCAATGGCTTTAGCGATCGCATTTAAATCGCTATTACCATTTTCAACGTGCAGTACGTGCCAACCATAAGATTCAAACCGCTTGCTCACATCTTCAGTGAAGGCAATATCGGTGGAACCATCAATGGAAATGTGGTTGTCGTCGTAGAGAGCAATGAGTTTACCTAATCCCATATGTCCCGCCAAAGAACAAGCTTCAGCGGCAACACCTTCCATGTTGCAACCGTCACCCAAAATTACGTAGGTGTAGTGGTCAACAATTTTGGCATCGGGTTTGTTAAACTTGGCTGCTAGGTGTGCTTCAGCCATTGCTAAACCGACCCCATTGGCAATACCTTGTCCCAAGGGTCCGGTAGTAACTTCTACACCTTCAGTCTCAAAGTTTTCTGGGTGTCCGGGGGTCTTAGAACCCCATTGGCGGAACTGCTTAATATCTTCTATAGTGACACTGTCATAACCAGTCAGGTACAGTAGGGCATACTGCAACATACAACCATGACCGGCAGATAGGATAAAGCGATCGCGATTGAACCATTTATGATTCTTGGGATTAAACCGCATGAACTTATCCCACAGCACAAATGCCATTGGTGCTGCGCCCATTGGTAGTCCTGGGTGGCCGGACTTTGCCTTTTCTACGGCATCGACTGCTAAAAAGCGAATCGAATTAATACACAGTTGTTCAAGGGATTGGGTTGCAACAGCCATAATCAGATTGTTTTTAACGACGGGTTAGCACTCTTTGAGCTTTCTGGTTGGGGTAATTTGGAGATTTTCCCCACCTATTATTCTCATCATCCCATTGGTACTTGTTGACCTGCAAGCCGGAGAATCTGAGTTTTTTGTATTTGATATTCACGTTATCTGGTTTAATAGTTTTCCTAACTGAATCAAATGTAAATTCCAGCAGCAAATACTTTAGATTTCAGATAAGTGACATGGTCTCACATTTATTCTATGAGGTCTTACACCACATAATTAGTTGATTTGACAACTAATTTTGAATTGCTACCTGTCTTGATCAAGGCAGAAATTGAAAATATCCATCCCTGTAGATAGGCGGAGGCTTTGTTGACACTCCCACGCCCTACAAGGGCGGGGATTCTTCTTTCAGGGAGCTAACGTAATTAGGGAACTCCAGCAAATAAATTATCCCACAAGAACGGTTGACAGTTGATAGTTGACAGTTGACAGTGAAGTTTACATGTTTTGTTGCCTGATAACTATGGGATGTTTTTTATTTGGAAGTCCCTGAGGAAAAATTTACAGGTGCATTATTACTTTGGTGTACCTAATTATCCTTGTATTCCCAGTTCCACTGACTGCATTTTTGTGGGAACTGTTTAAATCTCGAAATTTTAGTGATACTTCTTAAATACTAGAGCCACATTATGACCGCCAAAACCGAAAGAGTTGGATAGTGCCACATCCACCGTTTGGTCACGACTGGTATGGGGGACATAGTCCAGATCGCATTCTGGATCGGGATTTTCCAGGTTAATTGTAGGTGGAATTTTGTCATTAGCGATCGCTAAGGTGGTAGCTACCGCTTCAATACCACCCGAACCACCTAATAAATGCCCGGTCATGGACTTAGTAGAACTCACAGCTACTTTATAGGCATGTTCCCCGAAAACCGCCTTAATTGCTGTGGTTTCCGTGGGATCATTAGCGGGGGTACTAGTACCGTGAGCATTGATATAACTCACCTGTTCTGGAGATATTCCCCCATCTTTCAGTGCTAGTGACATGGCTCTGATTGCTCCCGTGCCTCCTGGTACTGGAGAAGTCATGTGATAGGCATCACAGGTCATGGCATAACCCACTATTTCCCCATAAATCCTGGCACCCCGGCTGAGGGCATATTCCAACTCTTCGAGAATTAAAATACCCGAACCTTCACCCATGACAAATCCATCACGGTCTTTGTCAAAAGGGCGACAGGCATGGGTGGGGTCATCGTTACGGAAAGAAAGTGCCCTCGCTGCTGCGAAACCAGCCACTGACAAAGGTGTAATTGCCGCTTCACATCCACCGCAAATCATCGCTTGGGCATATCCCCCTTGGATAATGCGAAAAGCATCTCCAATAGCATTGGAACCCGCCGCACAAGCTGTGACGGCACAGGAATTAGGTCCCTTTGCCCCCGTATGAATTGCCGTTAACCCAGCTGCCATATTGGCAATCATCATGGGAATCATGAATGGACTACAACGACTAGGTCCTCGGTTCAGGTAGACTATCTGCTGGTCTTCCAAGACTTTAATGCCGCCAACACCAGAACCGATCATCACACCAACCTGTTCAGCGTTCAAATCATTAATCACTAGTTGTGCATCTGCCACAGCCTGTTTTGCTGCTGATACACCAAATTGGGAAAATAGATCCATCCGTTTGGCTTCTTTTCGATCCATATAATCATGGGGGTCGAAATTCTTCACCTCACCAGCAATACGGCAAGTATGTTTAGACGCATCAAACCTGGTAATTTCACCAATGCCATTGCGTCCGTTGATTAATCCTTCCCAATATTCTGTTGGTGTATTACCAATCGGTGTAATCGCGCCAACACCAGTTATAACAACGCGTTTACGTTTCAAATCTGTCATGACTAAGTTAATTGTGGCTTTAGATGCAAGCAAAACAAAACAGGAACTTAAGGGCTGAGGGCTGGGAACTGGATTGAGACATAATCCTTAATCCTAGTTCCCAATGTGCTTTTAGGCAGATGCAGGAACTTTATCGTTGATGTAATCCACAGCTTGTTGAACAGTGGTAATTTTTTCCGCATCTTCATCGGGAATTTCGATATCAAACGCTTCTTCCAAAGCCATTACCAATTCCACTGTATCTAAGGAATCAGCCCCCAGATCATCAGCGAATTTGGCTTCTGGTTTTACTTCCTCAGCTTCAACATTCAATTGTTCACAGACAATGCCTTTTACCTTTTCAAAAGTTGTGTCTTGACTCATAAATCAAAATACCTCAACCAGTTGCTATAGTGGGCTCTTCCAGGGTGAAACGGTTTTGAGCATATACATCTTATCGTCAAGGGGGATCGTCCGTATATAGTCAAAGGATTTTCGATCAGAAAATCTTCACTCCTTTCTATCAGTAATAGTTCATCCTCAGCATAGAATGTCAAGTATGGAAATGGAAAAAATCAGTTGACAGGTACATTTAGGTGCTTTTATGGATTGCTGCTCTACGAAGTCTAGACAGGTCGGACACCTGACTTTTACAACTTCTGTTTCCTGTTTCACCGGGAGCATCGGAGCGGTTATCCCTCCACAGGCATTCAAGGACAAGCCATCCTCGATTTTTAAATACTAAATGGAATAAGCTAATTT
>JASJDS010000232.1 GCA_030065055.1 Calothrix sp. MO_192.B10 | reverse complement strand
CTGGGGGTGATTTTCGGATTGAAAATTGGAATGGAAATCCAGGGGATTTTTTAAGTTTCTATGACCCAATTATTAGGTCTAGGGGGGATGTCAGTTTCACCAATTACATTGGAAGTTCCTTGCACATTTTAGCAGGGGGTAGTGTGAATATTGATGGTGCTGTGATTATTACCCGCCCAGAAACAGGTACACCCGGTACTGACTTTATTGCCGAGAACATTACTCTATCAGATGGAACAACGGTGGTGAATATTGATGGCAGTGCTGAACCGACTCTTGATGTGCGGGCGGGAGTAAACCCAAATATAGTTGGTAGTCCGGGAGTCACAGGAGAGAGTCCTCCTACTTCCATTTTCGGTGTAATATTGTTCAATCCTGGAAATAACGACTTATTTTTCCGCCAACGTTCTCCGACTACGAACAATACCAACAATACAAACAGAGCAGATATTAACATTGGAAGTGTCGCTTTTGTTAATCTTAACCTGCAAAATTTGCTCACAGGAACCCCAATCTCCGCCAACGATTTGTTAGCAGGAAAAGTATTGTTAACAAATCGTTACGAAGCTAACCAAAACTTAAATGGTGGAAACATTACCGTAAAACCAACCCTAGGAGAAGAAACCCTGGAAGCCCTGGAAGCAACCCTGAGAATTCGGTTCCCGGATAATCTCAATTTTCCCGAGGAATCCCTGGCAATTATCACAGGTAGTAGTGAACGTGGTGGCTCCATATATATGGACTCTCGCGGCGATATTACACTCAACGGTATAGTTGGTGTCCCAGCAATTCCTGCTAACAATACCTTCAGTGGCAATGGTGGTGATGTCACCTTGTTCGCTAATGGTAATATTACTCTCGAACCTGGTAGTGTAATTGCCTCGGTGGGAAACTTGGGGGGAAAATTGACCTTCAACAGTGGCGACACCTTTTCTATGAAAGATGCTGCTGTTTTTAACCTTACAGCAGGTGGGATTGAGGGACAAAAGGGGGGAGAACTAAGTGTCAATGCCACCAACAAGGTGGAATTAGTAAACACTGGCTCTGTCTCACCTGTCACTAATTTAGTGAACCTACTCAGAGGTATTCCCGGCTTAGATTCCCAAGAACTGTTGGATCAAATAGAAAATAGAGACGGAACTCAATTAAGAAATGGGAATGTTGAGGTTAACGCAACGGAAGTGGTAATAGATGGCAATACCGTTGTTGCTACTGATGATGTTGAACGTTTGATTCCTGGTGGTATATTTACCAACGCATCTGTATCTAGTGCGACAGCAGAACCTGGAGATGTCACAATTACAACCCAAAACTTGACAATCCAAAATGGAGAGAGAATTGTCACGTCTACTTCTACTGAGACAGGTACAGCCGCAAACCCTGCGACGACTAATACTGTAACGGGTAATAACAGTCCTTTGCCGGCTCAGGCGAGCGAGCCAGATGGTACTCCAGTTGTTCCCGCCCAAGGATGGGTATTTAAAGACAACGGGGAGGTGGTTCTTACTGCCCCATAACCCCACCAATAGAGTTACTTTGCGTTTTCGGTATAAACCTAGTATTTTCTCTGGGCATCAATGCCGATAGTGAGTGTTTTTGAATACATGATAATCCTTGTTAGAGGTTTTCTTCTCTAGAAAATCCAGAATTGAGTTGTGAATTTTAAGTTGGGGGAATTGATGATGAAAGCTACTTACAAATCTTTGTTATTAATCACCTTGCCCCTAACTACTCTAGGGTGCCTAACTTTTCTTAGCTCTGTTAGAGCGCAAATCACTCCTGATAACAGTTTGGGGGCTGAAAGTTCTGTTGTGACTCCCAATGTGGAGATTAGGGGTACTCCCAGCGACAGAATCGATGGTGGTGCAATTCGCGGGAACAACCTGTTCCATAGTTTTAGTGACTTCAATGTTAATTCAGGCAGGGGAGCTTATTTTTCCAACCCATCAGGAATTGCCAATATTCTCAGTCGGGTTACAGGGAGTAATAATTCTAACATTGGGGGCACTTTAGGGGTTTTAGGTAATGCGAATTTGTTTTTCGCCAATCCCAACGGGGTGATATTTGGACCTAATGCCCGTTTGGATGTATCTGGTTCCTTTTTTGCCAGTACGGCAGACAGTTTCATTTTTGACAATGGGTTTGAGTTTAGTGCCAGCAATCCCCAAGCACCACCCTTGTTGACGGTGAATATTCCCGTGGGTTTGCGGTTTCGGGAGAATCCAGGGAGTATTACTAATACTGGTAATCTAGCAGTAGGACAAGACATGACTCTGTCAGCCGGTAATTTAGATTTGCAGGGTCAACTTGGTGCTGGGAAAAATTTGACACTGCAAGCTACTGATACCGTCAAGATTCGTAGCTTTATTGGTAGCCAAAGTTTTTTTGAAACAGGTCAAGGTGGTGACATTAGGATAAACACCAGGCAGTTGCTTGTTCAAGATGGTTCGCGTGTATCAACTAGTACCTCCGGAACAGGAGATGCGGGGAATATAATAGTAAATGCTTCAGAATCGGTGCAATTGACTGGCGTCTCAGCTACCAACTCTCTGGATAACAGTGGTTTGTTTGCTAGCACTGAGGGAGCGGGAAAAGGCGGTGACATTAGGATAAACACCGAGCAGTTGCTTGTTCAAGATGGTTCGACTGTATCAACTACCACCTCTGGTCTAGGAGATGCGGGGAATATAATAGTGAATGCTTCAGAATCGGTGCAATTGACTGGTCCTCTGAATCAAAGTACTTTGCAGGCTGCCACTGTGGGAGGGGGAAGGGGGGGAGACATTACGATTACTACTCCCACGTTGCTTGTCCGGGATAGCGCTGGGATTGTTACTCTAACTCAGGGGGCTGGAAAGGGGGGAAATTTAACGGTGAATGCCTCGGAATCAGTACAAGTAACTGGTTTTTCACCGAAGAGTGGTCGTTTCAGCAGCTTGTCGGCTCAAGTCTCTCGGAGGTCTGACATCAATCCTGGACCTATTACAGGGGAAGCTGGAAACTTGACAATTACTACGAAGCGTTTGCTCATCAAGGATGGGGCACAGGTTGCAGCTAGTAATTTAAGTACCGCAGGAACTGGTGGGGGAAATTTAACGGTGAATGCCTCGGAATCAGTGAAAGTGATTGGCACCAACCCCTTTGGGACTACTAGTGGCTTGTTTGCTCGCACTGAAGGACCAGGAAACGCGAAAAACTTGACAATTAACACAGGACAGTTAACCATCGCCGATGGAGCACAAGTCTCAGCTAGCACTCGTGGTTCGGGGAATGCGGGGGATTTGATCGTGAACGCCTCGGAATCAGTGCAAGTGATTGGCACCTCCGCTGATGGTGAAAGCAACAGCAGCTTGTCTGTTCAATCGAATAGGCGTACTACAGGTGATGCTGGAAATTTGGCGATTACCACTGGGCAGTTGCTCGTCCGGGATGGGGGTCAGGTTAGTGCTGCTACCTTGGGTTCAGGGCGCGGGGGAAGTGTAAATATTACTAGCGGGCAGTTGCTCGTCCAGGATGGGGGTCAGGTTATCGCTGCCACCTTGAGTTCAGGAAGCGGGGGAAGGGTAACGGTGAACGCCTCAGAATCGGTGCAATTGATTGGTCGCAACAGTATATTAACTTCTCAAACTCAATGGGAAGGAAACGCAGGAGATGTGGCGATTAACACCGGGCAGTTGCTCCTCCAGGATGGGGGTCAGGTTAACGCTCTTACCTTGAGTTCAGGGCGTGGGGGAAGGGTAACAGTGAATGCCTCAGAATCGGTGCAATTGATTGGTCGCAACAGTATATTAACTTCTCAAACTCAAGGGGAAGGAGAGGCAGGAGATGTGAAGATTACCACCGAGCAGTTGATAATGGGCGATGAAGCGGAAATATCTACTACTAGCTTCAGTTCAGGAAATGCTGGGAATATTCAGGTGCAAGCCAACTCCCTCGACATAAAAAATAGTGCTGGACTATTCTCCAACAGTCTAATAAATAGCGAGGCGGGTAATATAGAAGTCACTACTTCCAAGGATATCCGCTTAGATCAGGGAGCATCTATTAACGCTAATACTACAGGAGGTCAGGGCAACATCACCTTGCAACCCCGCGATTTAATCATGCGCCGCAACAGCAGCATCACCACCAATGCCAGAGGCGAGGCTACTGGCGGCAACATCACTATTGATACTGACAACCTAGTGGCATTAGAAAATAGCGATATCAGCGCCAATGCAGAAGAAAGCTTTGGGGGAAGAGTCAAAATTACAGCTCAAGGCATTTTTGGCACCCAATTTCGGGATCGGCTCACCTCAAAAAGTGATATTACCGCTACTTCGGAGTTAGGACCACAGTTCAATGGCCTGGTGGAAACAGAAATCACTGCTCCCGATCCCACCAGTGGTTTAATTGAATTACCAGAAAATGTTGTCGATCCCAGACAGCTAATCGCCCAAAATCCATGTCAACAAGGGGTAGGCAGTGAATTTGTGGTAACAGGACGTGGTGGTTTGCCACTTAGTCCCGCACAAACTACTCGTAGCGAAACTGTGCGGGTGGATTTAGTCAAACCTGCGCCTCAACAAAGCAGGGGTAATAGTCAGAAGGAAAGAATTACTTCTAGTTCCCCAGCTACAAAACAAATTGTTCCCGCTCAAGGATGGATAGTTAAACACAATGGGGAGGTGGTTCTTACTGCCCATAACCCCACCAATAAAATTACTTTACGTTCTCGGCGTACACCCGGTATTTGCTCTGGGCGTTAATGCCGGCTGTGTCTGTTTGATAATGTTGGGTTACTCTGCGAGAAGCCGCTCCGCGTCTACGTCCCTCAACCCAACCTACGCCATTTTTAGTTTTCAGGCTTAAGTGAACGGTATTGACTGATAACCGATCGCCCTTACCTGTTAAAGGAGGTTACTATGAAAAGACTTTTTCCAAGAAGATATCATAGCCGATCGCGTCTAACACCACAAGTGCGATCGCTATGTCTGGCAATGTTGTTCTTTCTCGGCTCCACTGCTATTTCCCCAGTGGTAGCTAATATTACTAGCTCAAATTTGATGGTACAAACTCAACAAAATGCCCCACAGCTAGGGAAAAAAGCCAGGGAATTATATCGCTCCGGGCAGTTTGAGAAGGCAGCAGTTGTATGGAAAGATACGGCGACGGCTTATGCTGCTCAACAGGATAGCTTAAACCAAGCAATGGCATTGAGTAATCTGTCCCTAACTTATCAGAAACTAGGCAAGTGGGAATCAGCAAAAATTGCGATCGCAGATAGTTTAAAAATACTCAAAACCCAACCCCGTCAGCAAGAACAGTTGAGAATATTGGCTAACTCTTTAGATATTCAGGGATACTTGCAACGGGAAGTTGGACAATCTGCAGATGCTTTAAAGACATGGCAAGAATCTACTAAAATCTATAGCCAAATTAAAAATTCTTCCCAGGTTGCTCAAAGTAAAATTAATCAAGCACAAGCAATGCAAGATTTGGGTTTTTATCCCCGTGCTTGTAATACTGTACTTGAAGCCTTAAAAACACAATTACAATTAGAAAATTGTCAAGAGTTAGGCAGGTTAACTTCAGAAGAATTAACCAAAAAGCTGCAACAAATTGAAACTAGTTCTCCCCCTATTACCGTAGTATTAGGATTGACAAGTTTGGGTAACATCCTGCAATCTGTAGGTCAATTAGAACAGTCCCAAATGGTCTTAGAAACTAGTTTAAAAATAGTTCAGAAATTAAATTATCCCCAACAAGAGGCTGCGGTTTATCTAGCTCTGGGTAACACAGCCCAAGCCTTGGCTGAAAGTGAAACCATTCGTCGTAAACGGCAAAATTATCAACAAACTGCTTTGGACTCTTACAGTCAGGTAATTAAGCTGTCTACATCTCCAACCACCAGACAACAAGCAAAATTGAATCAACTTAGCTTGTTACTAAAACGTAAACAATATTTATTAGCATCACAATTATGGCAAGATATCAAGTCTCAATTTAATAGTTTGCCTCCCAGTCGCACAACAGTTTACCTCCAAATCAACTTTGCCCAAAGTTTAGTCAAATTAGCTCAAACCGAAAACTTTAATCTCACTGGTAATTCTCAACTACCAAGTTTTAACGAAATTGACAGTATTTTAGTCCAAGGGTTAGCACAAGCCAGGAGTTTTGGAGATAAAGCGGCACAAGCTTATGCATTAGGATTTCGCGGTAGACTCTATGAATTGAGTAGTTCCAGACAGAATTTATCCCAAGCAGAACAATTGACGAAACAGGCTTTGAGTCTAGCTTCAAATTTGGACTCACCACACATCGCCTACCAGTTTTTCTGGCAATTGGGACGCATACGTAAAGCCCAAAAAGATATTCCTGATGCTATTGCTGCCTATACCAAAGCCTATGATTCCCTACAATCATTACGAGGTGATTTAGTCGCAGTCAACCCAGAAGTACAGTTTGCTTTCCGGGATAATGTTGAACCAATATATCGCCAGTTGGTTCAATTAGACTTAGAATATGCTCGTTCCTTAAAAACAGCAGGAAAAGAAAAAGAAAGTCAGAAATTACTGACTCAAGCCCGTAATGTAATTGAATCTTTACAATTAGCAGAAATCAACAACTTTTTCCGAGAAGCCTGTGTAGATGCAAAACCCCAACAAATCGATCAAATTGATAAAAACGCAGCAGTTATTTATCCAATTATCTTGGCAGATAGGTTAGAAATTCTTCTCAGCTTACCTAATCAACCTCCCCAGCTTTACAGTACTAAAATTTCTCAATCAGAGTTGGAAAATACTGTAGAGAAAGTACAGCGCTCTCTTTTATCTTCTGCAAGTATCGTTACAGACTTCTTACCAGAATACCAAAAGCTGTATGATTGGTTAATTAGACCAGTAGAGGATCAGTTAGCAAATAGTAAAGTCCAAACTGTAGCCTTTGTTTTAGATGGAGACTTGCGGAATATCCCTATGGCTGTTCTGCACGATGGCAAGCAGTATCTATTAGAAAAGTATGCCATTGCCTTGACACCTGGTTTACAGTTGGTAAACCCAAAACCACTAACAGCAATAAATTTCAAAGCTTTAACAGCAGGACTCAGTGAAATTCGCAAAGACTTACCCGCACATCAAGGTTTTAAACCATTACCTAATGTACCATCGGAACTAGAACAAATCCAGAAAATTGGATTATCTGGTCAACCACTTCTAAATAAGAAGTTTACCACTAATACTGTACAACAAGAGATTAGTGATTTTCGTTTTCCCATAGTTCATCTAGCTACCCATGCCAAGTTTAGTTCTAAAGCAGAGGATACTTTTATACTCTCCTGGGATAGACGTATTAATGTCAAGCAATTGGATAACTTACTGCGAGATAAAACCCTGAATCAACCCAGAGCCATTGAATTATTAGTTCTCAGTGCTTGTGAGACTGCTAGTGGAGATAAAAGAGCTACTTTAGGATTGGCTGGGGTAGCAGTGCGAGCGGGAGCGCGTAGCACCTTAGCGACACTTTGGCCTGTTGTAGATGAAAGTACTGCTAGAATCATGAGTGAATTTTATCGTCAGTTAGGTGAAGTTAAAAACACTCAAAACAATAAAGCTCAAGTATTGCAACAAGCACAGCTAACTCTGTTGACAGATGAGCAGTATAACCACCCTCACTTTTGGGCACCCTATGTGCTGGTGGGAAATTGGCAATAGAAAGAAGATTGGGGAGCATCCCATTTTTTCAAAAAGCCCTCACCTCTTAGCCCGGAGGCTATACGAACCAACCCCGCGATTAGGCGGGCTAAGAGGAATTTATACTCTAAACGGATTAATTATTGTAGGTTGGGTTGAGGAACGAAACCCAACAAAAGTCTTATTGTGTTGGGTTTCACTTCGTTCTTTCCAGGCTCTGATTACAAGGTAGAACCTTGTAATCAATTGTGAGGAGGCTCTGCCTCCCCTACTAGGTTTCCAGGCAGAGCCTAGAAACGAGCAGTGGATTCAATAAATGATTGCAACACATCCCTCGGTAGAGACGTAGCAATGCTACGTCACCGAACAAGAATCTTGGTATTAGACATCTGGTGGAAAAGAATGTAGAGAGGTAAAATTTTACGTCTCTACAAAGATTTCGGGTTATACACAGATAATTGTTGGAAATGGGTATTAGAATTTAGGGCTTAACAACAGCTACAAAAAACTTCAACAATCTTATACTTTTCTGCACAATATCAAAGGTATTATCGGGTAGTAGTTCAACTTTACCGCAGTGTCTAAGCTGACGATTAAACAAGCAGCCTCCTTGCTGGGAGTGACTCCGAAAACCTTAAGGGAATGGGAAAGAAATGGTCAAATTAAGTCAGAACGAACTGCGGGAGGTCATCGTCGTTATGAAGTCAGCGAACTTTTAGGTAACAAAAATGCATCAACACTAACTGTTGCATATGCACGAGTCAGTAGTAATGACCAAAAGGAGGATTTACAACGTCAAAAAATAGTTTTAGAAGCTTATTGTGCTAAACAAGGTTGGAGTTATGAAATTATCAGCGATTTGGGAAGTGGACTAAATTACCGTAAAAAAGGATTAATTAGACTAATAAAATTAATAACGACATATCAAGTAGAGCGATTAGTATTATGCCATAAAGATAGATTATTAAGGTTTGGGTCAGAATTAATATTCGCATTATGCGAGCAATTTGGATGTGAAGTAATTATTATTAATCGGTCAGAAGATTCGTCATTTGAGTCAGATTTAGCGGCAGATGTAATCGAAATTATTACAGTTTTTAGCGCTAGATTATATGGCAGTCGCAGTCACAAAAACAAGCAAATTGTCCAGCAGTTAAGAGAAGTAGCGGATTCATTAAAATGAGTAGATTAAAATGAGTAGCGTCACCTATCAAACCCTAGTCCCGTCTTCATTGATCTACTTTTGTGAAGAGATGGGGGAATTGTTTGGTAAAGTGGAACGAAATCTTTATATTGCGTTATGCCGGGGTGAGAAATTAAATACTCTAAAATCTTCATATCAAAAAATCTACGGTATAAATGCACGGCAGTTTAATAGTATTTACGCCTCGATTAAAGGTAAAATAGCTTCATCAAAAGAATGTTTAGCCAGACAAATAAAAGAATTACAATTAGCGATTAAAAGTTTAAGTAAATCAATCGCAGCTCGAAAAAATAAATTAAAAAAGCTTTATCCCTCCTGTGGAATTAACGGGTATAAGTCAGAGAAAAAACAGTTAAAATGGGAAATTCATCAAAAACAGCGGCGTTTATCTTTAAAAAAGAATAAAGTTGCATTACTTCAAACAAAAACTGAACGTATAATTTTTGGTGGGAGCAAACTATTCCAAGCACAATATAATCTGATAGAAAATGGCTACTCTAACCATGATGAATGGTTAGATGATTGGCAAAAAAAGCGTAGTTCTCAATTTATGCTTGTTGGTTCATCTGATGAAACAGCCGGATGTCAAAATTGTCAGTTATCAACTGATGGAGACATTAAAATTCGTGTTCCCTATGCTTTATTCAATCAGTTTGGTAAGTACATATTTGCAACGGGAATTAAATTTAACTATGGGTATAAAGATATAGAATATGCACTCAATAAAGGTGGTTCTTTAACCTGGAGATTTGTCAAAAAGGATAATGGAAAATGGTATGTATTTGTAACAGTAAAACGACCCTGTGTGCCGATTCAATCGCGTTTTTATCGAGGGATGATAGGTATAGATTTGAATCCAAATGTAATTGGTTGGGCATATTGCGATCAAGAAGGAAACCTACTTGAAAGGGGTCAAATAAAGATTAATTTGCGTGACCGTTCTTCTCATCAAGTAAAAGCAACATTGGGAGATGCTGTTGGGAGCATTGTCAAATTAGCTGTTCAATATCAATGTCCAATTACAGTTGAAAAACTAGATTTTTCTGCTAAAAAAGCATCAATGAAATCACAAGGTGTGGGTTATTCAAGGATGCTTTCAAATTTCGCATATTCTCAATTTTTATCGATGCTCGACCAACGTGCGTTAAGATGGGGTATCGAAGTAGTTAGAGTTAATCCTGCTTACTCATCATTAATTGGATTAACAAAGTTTTTAAAGCTTTACGGCTTATCATCAGATACCGCTGCTGCACTGGTGTTAGCACGTAGAGCTTTGCATAAAAGTGAACGTCCCCCAGCCAGATACGCCCGATTTCTGCCAGTGGATAGACATCGGCACGCCTGGAGTTACTGGCGGATGTTAAGCAAGAAACTATCGAGTTTTAGACGACATAGTTTCTATGGTGAGCCAGCGCGGTCTTGGGGAGCCATTGCGGTCTTGTGGGTTTCCCACTAAGAGCAAATGGCGTGGTTTCCCCCATGAGCGACTGGTGAACCCGAAGGGCGTGGCTAACAGCCGGGATGAGGTTACCCTGTATGATGAGGATAAAACCAGGTTGTATGGGAAGCATAACTGCGCTTCATCAGGGAGGCGAGATTCCTCTCCGCAAGTAGGTAGCACTGCTCGACCTGCGTCTTGAATAGGTATAACCTTGTTTAATAAGGTTCAGATTTGTTCAAGTTAAAAGGAGCGGTAAAAAAGCACCTTGTTAATTTCAATAATCACACCATTTTTCGTGAGGGTAGAAGGATGTTTGCCGTTAGCATCATTGATTTTTACAGAACTATCATCATTCACAGTTATTTTCACCTGATTACCTTCAACGGTTGTGATTGAGCCACTATCTATCTGCTTAGGAGTAATTTTTCCAGCAACTAAATGATACTTTAGCACTCGGATGCGTTTTTCTGGTTGGCTATATCGTTGAAATACATCTTCAGGTAAAGCATTAAAAGCATCATTAGTTGGAGCAAAAATTGTGAAATGACCTTTTTTTTGGAGTTCTTTCAGAAGACCTACTGTTTTCAATTCATAAACAAAATTGCTAAACTTACTATCTTCAGCAAGGGTACTTGCAATATTACTCTCGGAACTCCGATAGGGATATCTAGTATAGGCACTCGGTTGAAAAAGAGCGTAGCGTGGATAGTATTTAGCTAAAACAGGAAAACTTATCAGGAGACTGATACCGGCAATTCCTAGGGAAAAAGCCAATTTGATTAACCAGTTTTTTTTAGTTAGAGAATTTATGTTTATATTCAACATGATTTTGCTGCCAATTCTCTAATTTTATTTTAGCAAGTTAGTGGCAGAAAAAATCTAAAAATAAAGTATTTTAACAGATAGTTTGACTTATCCACACCAAACATTTTTGATTAATTATTCCGATAATTTATTTCAGACTAATTCCACATATATAGGATTACTATTTGATTTTTAAAAAACAGGTAGGGTGTGTTACCGCGTTTGCTTTTAGCATCCCCGCAGGGTAGCGTAACGCACCATCCGGTAATCCTTTTGGTGCGTTAGCTGTTAGCATAACGCACCCTACAAGTACTAATTTTCAACGTACTAATTCCAGATATATCATACTCATTGAAGAAGGAAGAAGGAAGAAGGTTTGAGATGGGGATTCTGACCCCAACTCAAAACGGACAACCGCTTTCATCAAATCCGGAAAAATCTGCCAGCCTCATCAGCAGTTTATTGGTTTAGCGGCATATATCTTGGGGGAAAAATCGCCCTTTACCAGAAATTACCAGGTTTGATGTGTGGTGAATTGGGGCGATTTTTCCGGAGGCTGGCAGATTTTTCTAGTTTTTTACCCAACCCATAGGGGATGGGGTTTTTGACCCCTATAGTCAGAAGTTTTCAGAACAGGACGCTCAAACCTCCTGACTTCAAACTTCTGACTTCGATAAAGAGCAATAAGGATTTGAATTGGATTGTGATACCTGTGGTTGAATAATTGGTCTTCCCTAATTGACTAGCGATCGCCGATGATAAGAAAGCTAGGTACTGAGAATATATACCGATTTATAATTATGTTACGCCGATTTTCTCTGGGCACACTGGGTTTAACCATAGGTACTATCCTGACTATCATTGGTTTTGTTGCCTATGCTGCTGACAATGCCACCCTCAATTTAGTGGGTTTTTTCTACGGTATTCCCCTCCTATTGGGAGGGTTAGCACTCAAAGCTAATGAACTTAAACCCGTTCCTTTTAGTCAACCCACTACGCCAAAAGTACTGGAGTTGCGTCAGCAACAAGCAACTACCACCCAAAATAAAGTTCTGCAGGATATTACTCGCTACCGCTATGGGCAAGATGCTCATTTAGATAGCACCCTGGCTGCCTTGGGTTTAAGTCCTACAGATGAAGAAAGACCGGAAATTACCAGCTTACGAGAAATCGACAAGGATGGAGCTTACGCTTTAATTTTGGAATTTGATTCACCTGAGATACCAATTGATGTTTGGCAGCAAAAACAGGAAAAAATGACAAAATTTTTTGGTCCAGGAGTCAAAGTAGAGGTTACCCAACCCAGCACCAATCAAGTTGAATTGATGCTAATTGTATCTCCAGAATAATTCCTGAGTCATATTTCCCAAATCAATAGTCATTAATGCTTGACTAATGGGTGTGGGGTAGGCATCCCTGCCTGCCTCCTAATACAGGCAAGGATGCCTGTACCACTATGAAATTTTGGGACATTTTTTATTTGTCAGTCCCTAATGGCTATTACTTTTCCAAACGCACGGCATACCACTGCAAATACTCCCCCGCACCAACATCCAACTCACAACTAGTATCGATTAAATGTTGCGACTGTTTTACCACAGAATCAAATTTTTGTAGATCCATTGGTAAATCCTGGAGATTCATTTGTTCTAAAATACCTTGGAGCTTTTGCTGTAACTCCGATTTGGTCAAAAATTGTTCTGGTTGGTTTGTCTCCAAAACAACAAAGTGTTCTTGCTCATACATTAATGGATCTGGCATGGAAGGCGATTTTTAACTTATTAATATTGAATTTTAACCATACGCCTGATGTGAATCAAAAACAATTATTTCGAGGCGTTACTATTAAATAACTTTCTTACCAAACCTTTTCAAATATCTCCAAATATCCACAAGAGAAATGTTAAGGTTTGGAGAGGTTATTGACTAAAGCGTATGTCTCCCCAAAACAAGCAGCAGAACATTATGGAGTCAGTATTACCACCCTTAGAAGATGGGATAAAGAAGCTAAATTGTGCTAATATAGCCAGAGTTAGTAACTTGTTTC
>JASJDS010000231.1 GCA_030065055.1 Calothrix sp. MO_192.B10 | reverse complement strand
TTTTTAATTTTACTATATAAACGGTGGGATAAATCCCATCGTCTCGGGTTTCATCCCCTGTCTGAAGCACGAAACACCCAACTGTGTTGCTCTTTCTCAGGGGCTTTCACCCTCTCGTTACATTCTGGTAAGTTTTATTTACTAATTATTGGGTTTATTTTTATTAAAATGGAAGGCTCCGTTATTTCTCGCCTCTCTCCTGAAACTTGGCCCTTTGACCTGGAATTATTACCCCAGCCAGTTTACATGGTTGGTGGTGCGGTGCGGGATGCCCTTTTAGGTAGAAGTAGTGAATATTTGGATCTAGATTTTGTTTTATCTGCAGATGCCATAGAGGCAGCGCGGCGCATTGCTAAATATTATCACGCTGGTTTTGTCATCCTCGATCGCGAAAGAAAAATTGCTCGGGTGGTATTTCCCCAAGCTACCGTTGACTTTGCTCAACAGGAAGGGGATAGTTTAGCAACTGACCTGTGTAGGCGAGATTTTACCATAAATGCGATCGCCTATAATCCCCATACCCAAGAAATTATCGATCCTCTCCAAGGTTGTGTAGATTTAGAAAATAAGCTGTTAAGAATGGTATCTCCTACCAACTTGGCAGATGACCCCTTACGATTGTTACGCGCCTACCGCCAAGCTTCTCAGTTGGGTTTCGCAATTGAGGCAAATACTCAAGGAATTATTCGCAATTTAGCATCAAATATTACCCAAGTAGCAGTAGAAAGGGTGAGGGTAGAGCTAGGTTATCTCTTAGCCAGTGCTGCTGGTACTCCTTGGTTGACAAGTGCTTGGAAAGATGGACTGATAGGGCGTTTTTTCCCCAGTGCTACCCATGAAAGTTTTGCTCAATTAGTCGCAGTGGATACAGCAGGGGTGGAATTGGCAAATACTTGGCAAAACTTAGGATTACAATTACAAGAATATATCAAGGATACGGTCAAAACTACTTGGTTGGGTATTGCGAAACTGGCTTGTCTGGTAAGTACTGAGCCAGATGTAGCAGAGGCACAACTAAATTCACTTACCTATAGCCGTGGGGAAATTAGAGGTGTTACCACTATTTTGAGACTTTTACCGCAATTAAAAGCTCTGGAGATGTCATTGCGAGAGCGGTACTTTTTATTTCAAGAAGCGGGTGCTGTATTTCCAGCAGTGGCTGTGTTTGCCTTAGCTAGTAGTGCTTCGGTAGAGGTGATTGCACCCTTAATCACCCACTACCTGACCCCTGATGATCTGGTAGCTCATCCCACTCCTTTGGTGAGTGGGCAGGACATCATGATATCACTAAAAATTCCAGCGTCACCAATCATCGGGGAATTACTCACGGAAATTGCCGTAGCTCAAGTAGAGGGGAGGGTTTCTACTCGGGATGAGGCGATTGATTTGGCTGTGCAGTTGCAGGGGGAGAGGAGTGAGGGAGTGATGGAGTGAGGGAGTGAAGGAGTGGGGGAGTGATGGAGTGATGGAGTGAAGGAGTGGGGGAGTGAAGGAGTGGGGGAGTGAAGGAGTGAAGGAGGGAAAGATAAAAAATCTTAACTCCCAACCATCAACTAACAACCATCAACTAACAACTAACAACTAACAACTAACAACTAACAACTAACAACCATCAACTCCTAACGTGGTCTCAAATCGTCAGAGACTTCCACTATTCCCCTAGAGCCATCAATCCGCACCCATTGGTTATCCTGGAGTAACCATGTTGCATTATGAACATCCATGATTGCGGGAATCCCGTATTCCCTGGCAACGATCGCACCGTGAGATAATCGACCTCCCGCTTCTGCAATCAATCCGCCGGCTTGTGCCAATAATAAAGTCCATCCAGAATCGGTATAAGGGACTACTAAAATAGTTCCCTTATTAACTTCTGGTAGGGAGTCGAAGTTGCGTAACACTTTGACTCTTCCTTCTACCTGTCCGTGACTGGCTGGAATACCTTGTAAAACTTGACCAGAGTAGAATGAGGAAGGGGTGAGGGGTGGTGGTGGAGAATTACCGTATACTAGCAGAGGTACTGCCTGGATTTGACTATCTTGTTCTCGTTGCGATCGCCTAATGTTGATTTGATTTTGTAATTCCTGAATTAATTCTAAATCCATTTGTTCTGCTAGGGATCGTATTTCTTCAAAATCGAGGAAAAATATATCTCCAACCTCTAATAAAACCCCTGATTCTAACCATAGTTGCTCTAAGGCGACAAATGACCAACGTAAATCCGCTAGAAGTCGAGAATAAGTTTCTGTAACTTTTCCTTTCAAATCCACTCGCCTTTGAGCAAATCCTCTCCGATTCTTTTGGGAAAATTTCTGATTCTGGGAGGCTTGGTTCCCCCGCATCAGCTGCATAAATAAATTTTGGACTAACTGGGGCTGTTCCTTCCAAGTGGGAACGGCAATATCTGTACCAACTTCACTCAAGTAGCCATATTGCTGTAGCCATTGTTCAAATTCTGTGAGAATTTCTTGACCTTTAACCGAAAGTGCTAAATCTTCAAATAAGGTTTCTGGATCGAATTCGGGAAATATATCTTTGGCAGATGTAGCTAATTTATCCAAGCTCTGTAAAGCTGCTACTTCCGGTGTCAAGCTATTGTCGATTTGGTTATCCTTGACCCTAAATAATGCTTGCCGTAATGAGGCACTTAAGGGGGCGAGAATGCTGTAATAAGTAGCACGGCGTAAGAGTTGTAATATGGAGTCAATTCTCACCAAAATTTCCCTTGGTTCGAGAACATCTACAGATTCTTCAGTTAGTTGGGATAAGCCAGGAGCAAAGTATTTTCTATTGTCCTGTTGAAAGTCTCTAACTAAAGTTAATTCTCTACCGAATAACCGTAATAATCCGGGAAGGTTTTGTAATGTAGAACTCAGTGGTGGCTTGCTTAATTTTGCTCCCCTGGTTAAAAACTCTAGACTTTCTGGGGGTAAACCCATGCGTCGGAAAATAGTTCCTAACAGAGATGCATTAAAATAAGCCCTAGAGTAATGTAATGTTGCTGTTTGATTAAAATCTAACCCAAAAGCACGACTGCCCAAAGCAATGGTAAAAATTCCTCCCCACACACCACAGGTTAAGGGACGGTTGATTGACCAAGTTAGGGGGTGAATAATACCGGGAATTACCTCGGCGGCAATTTTTCTGGTCCAGATGGGTAGCAGAGTGGTGATGGGACGTGCCTGTAATACCCACAGGGTTTGACCATCATAACTCCACTCTATATCCTGGGGAACACCATGATATCTATCTTCCAGATGTCGAGCTAGGTAGGCGACTTGCTTAACTAAAACTGCTGGTACTCTACCTTCTCCCTCTAATTGGACAAAGGAGAAGTTTTCTGTATCCACCACAAAAGCCCGGTATTGTTCTGGAGTTACTGTACCGGCAACTAATTCATTGGGATTACCAGATAAGGCTTCAATTACCACCGCATCCCCTTGTTGAGTCATGGGATCGCGGCTAAATGCCACACCGGAGAATACCCCCCGGATTTGTTGCTGAATTAATACTGCCATTGCAGTTTCTTTCAGCCCCAGAGAATGACGATACTGGACGGCATTAGGATTTTGATAAGATGCCTGGACTCTGGCGATCGCTGATTGCAATCCCTCTTTGGTGGTAACATTTAAAATAGTTTCATATTGTCCCGCACCGGAAGCCTGTTCTGAGTCCTCACCAATGGCGGAAGAACGGACTACCAATGGTGATAATTCCGAGGGATGAAGAAATTCAATCAATTCTTCTGGGTCATCGTAGGGAGGCAGTACCCACCCTTTGGGCACGGGATAACCCCAACGTCTAATTTCCGACAATCTCGCCGCTTTATGCCCTACCATTGCCCCATCTAATTTATCATCTAGGGACAATCTTTGGCGATCGCCACGAAAAAATTGTAACGCAGCCTGGGATTCTGGTTCTGCTTCTTCAACGGGAAGTTCTAAATCGTCAGGAATTTGTTTGTAAATCCAACCTAGTAAACCCGCAAGTACTACCGCAGCAATAATCCTGGGTACATCCTCGATGTGTAAAAGTGCCTCGATGATGGGAAATAAGAACAATACCCCATACTTTGCTAGTTGGCGGTTGCGGACTATGGTAAAGCTAATACTTGCCAGTAGAAACACAAATGTTGCTACTAAGGGATCGTGAACTGCAAATCCCCAGACTACATTGGTTGTACCAGCCCCTCTACCTACCGCATATCTCCCTACCACTAGGGTAATCAGGGCAATCAGCTCCCAAAATGTACCCGCACCAAAAAATGCACGGGCAAGAAAAACGGCAGCAATTCCCTTGAAAGCTTCTGACAAAACTGCCAGAACTCCCGCTAATGTACCGCCATGATAAAACGCTGCTGATACACTAACATTGCCTGTACCAACCTGCGCCAATTTTTTACCTGTAAAAGCTCGGACAATCCAAGCAATCAGAGGTAGCGAGCCCAATATTGGGCAAACGGTTAAAATAATTAGGGCACCCCAGAGTTCTACCATGTTTGGTTCGGGATTCTAGATCTACAATCTAAAAATCTAAAATCTAACATTTTCTGTTGTATGTTGAGTACATCTTAGGTTTTTAGTGCCCTTAGTGCCACTGCTTGACACTGTTTGAAAGGTCAACAGGCAATAAATAATAAAATACGACAAATAGTATACCTACTTAGTTAACTGCGTAGGCTGATTGCAGTGCCCAAATAATTAGAACGGCAATCGAACCCAACAACAGCACAGTGGAGATTGTCACTAAGGTGGGAGAGTCAGCACCCTCAAATTTCATGATTCCTCTGTTGAGGTCGGACATAGCTTTGTAATCCTCCTTTGTTACCGTCGCTAATTCGTCCGATTCGATTGTAGTCCTTTAGTTCCCATTCTGCAGAAAATTTCCAATTATATTTGGTTTGATGTTTACAAAATTTTACTTTCACCTTTCCCTGTTCGTTAGTTGTTAGTTGTTAGTTGTTAGTTGTTAGTTGTTAGTTGTTAGTTGTTGGTTGATGGTTGGTGGTTGGTGGTTTAGTTCCCTCACTCCCTCACTCCCTCACTCCTTCCCTCCCTCACTCCCTCACTCCCTACCTCTGACTGACTTGCCCATACCGCTATAGTGATATCCGTTGATACCCGGAAGCGAAAATACTCGTTAGTACCTCAAGATGATTGATAGTTTGCTATTTGGGTAAGGATATTTGCTAATGAGATTGGTGCTGTTTGCTACTCTAGGGACTCTGTTGGCAACATTTATACTGTTAGAAGTAGGGCTGAGATGGTTTTTTGGCTTTGGCAATCCCTTAGTATATATTACCGATCCACATATTGGTTATTTGTTAGCACCCAATCAGCAGACACGACGTTTTGGCAATCGGATCCAAATTAACCAGTATTCTATGCGAACTGCCCCGATTTCCGAAAAACCATCATCTTCCACCTTGCGGATATTGCTTTTAGGGGACTCCATTGCCAATGGTGGTTGGTGGACAGATGGAGCAAATACCATTTCTAGTTTAATGATGGGTTCTCTGGCTGCAAATCACAGGGATAAGTTTACAGATGTGGAAGTTTTGAATGCCTCTGCAAACTCTTGGGGGCCGAGAAATGAATTGGCTTATTTGCAGCATTTTGGTAATTTCCACTCCCAGGCTGTGGTATTGTTGATTAATACTGATGACTTGTTTGCTACTGCACCTACTTCTTTACCTGTAGGACGCGATCGCAATTATCCTGCCAATCAGCCTCCTTTGGCATTGGTAGAAGTATTTCAGCGTTATCTGATCAAGCAAAAACCCATCCCTGAGTTGCGAGCTATCTATCAAGAGGGAGGGGATAGGGTTGGTTTGAATTTAGATGCGATCGAAAAAATTCACACTCTCACTCGTCACAGTAATCTCCAATTTCTCTTGGTGATGACTCCCTTATTACGAGAAATTGGAGAACCAGGACCCCGCGATTATGAAATTAAAGCCCGTCAGCGACTAATTGAATTTACCCAATCTCGACACATTACTTACATAGATTTTTTGCCCATATTTAATTCTCAACCAGATACACAAGCCTTATACCATGATACTATTCACCTCAATTTGTCAGGTAATCAACTAGTAACCAATACAATTGTTAATCAGTTAAAAATACTATTATGCCTTTGACAAGTTAAAGACTTATTACTAACTCACATTCCGCACTTCAATCATTAGATAAACAAATTAAATCTAAGAAAAATCCCAAATTATGATTTGGACATCTAAGTAATACCTCTTGTATACAAACTAAGGAACCGCCTATTCGTATTAGAACTTCAGAATGTGGAGAAGAGTTTTGTAAAAAAAGGCGTAATTTCCTCTGCTGCAGAATATTGATCAAGTTTTGCGTAAAAATTTGCAGCCAGCTTTATTACCCAATTTCTACATCACACCGCTACTTTTACCCCGATTTGCTTCTCACTCAGTTTAGTGATATTCTCTAATAGTGGTTGTAATAATTAGAACAATCCTCAGTTTAATCAAGATGTGTAGCGAAAGTGCCCTTTTTGACCGAAATCCTGATGTTGAGGTGTTTGGCATCGTACAAGCACCGATCCATAAAGTTTGGGAATTGTTTAGGCCGTTTGGAAAAGAGAACCTAGAATGGTGGAAAATCTACGAAACGATGGAGATTCTGCCTCCTGGAAACGATAAAGTCGGTTGTATCAGGCGATTCAAACTGAGTGTTCAAGATACTATCTTTGATGAATTACTTGTAGCGAGGGATGATGAAAATTTCTCTGAACAATATGACTTTGTGCAAGTGGAACCCCCAATCCCTGGTTTAAAAGCGATATCCACTTTTGTCGAGTTTAGCCCTTTCCTCAATCCGATAACCGGTACGGAAACTGCCACGAAAGTCAGGTGGTATTCCTATACTGAAGCATCTCCACTGCCAGTAAAACAAGAACTGATGGCGATGCAAAACAAAGCCTACAGTGGCGCGATCAAATATCTAAATAGTGCGTTTAATTTTTCTGGAAAATCTAAAAAAATGGTCTTACCTAACTACGCTAAACAATTGAGCTCTAATCCGACAAGTGTTGCTGGGTTCATGAAAAATCTTTATCAGATACTAGAACAGGTACATGCTGACGTTGCGGTTGAGCAGACAGAAAAATGGAAGTATCAGACATATGAAAACAAGCCGGAGTTGCCTGATGTCGATTTGACAAAGCTTCCTCGGGCTGTTAAAGGACTTCCACATTCTGAGGCACTAGACCCTACAAGGCAGGGTATGTTTTTTAAGCGAATAAATGAGGTTCTTTATAGTGAGATCGGCATAAAAGATCGTTTTGCTGATTCAGGTGACATTTATCAAGCTGTGGCAGGGAGATACACTGGTGAAACCCGATACATCATTGACAATTGGCATAAAGATAGAGAGTTTGCGAGTCAATTTTTGAACGGTCTTAATCCTATGACAATCAAAATTGTCAAGGATGTCGAGGAAGTTCCAGAAAATATGCGCGGTCTTAATTATAAGGGCCAATCTATAGTTGATTTGATTTGTGCCAAACGCTTGTTAATGGTCGATCTTCCAGAACTGAAAAACGTTAAGCCATACAAGGATATGTATACATATCCTGCTACTGCGCTGATCGTGCAAGACTCTGAGAAAGGAGAGACATTTGTGGACATGGTGGGTATCCGACTAAATGATGAGCTTCCGGTCTATACTCCACAATCACCCAAAAACCGATGGATGCTTGCGAAACTGCACATGAAGAGTGCAGACAACCAGGTTATGCAGTTTATTTGGCATCTCGGATTCGGCCATATTGCTGTTGAACCTTTTGCCGTTGCTTTTCACAATTCTTTTCCACCTGATGTAGACCACCCAATCAGAGACTTGCTTGCCCCTCATTTCAAGGACACCATTGGTATCAACTATGTGGCACGGCATACCCTTATTTCAAATGTGATGCCGTTTACAGACAAGACGTTTTCCACTGGAACCGCTCAAGGTTTGGAGATTATGCTCAACGCATGGCTTAAATGGGATTTTGAGGCATCAAGTTTTCCTCGGCAACTCTCCGAACGTGGATTTGACCGTGAGCAATCAGATGGCATTGAAAATTACTACTACCGCGAAGATGGCTTTAAGTTGTGGGATATTTTTGGTGAATACACAACCGACTTTGTGAATGCAGCATATACTAATGACGATGATGTAGCCAATGACACGATGATCAAGCAATGGGTTACAGAAATGAGAGACCCAGACAAGGCTGACATCTCCTCATTTCCTGAAAATATTTCCAGTAAAAAGCAATTAGCCCAGGTTCTGCAAAATATAATCTGGAAAACTAGTGCTGGACACGCCATATTAAACTTCGCTCAGTTTGATTATGGTTCCTATGTACCAAATTCTCCCATCGCAATGTTAGCACCGATGCCAGAAGGGGAAGAGGATATTTCTGATGAGTATCTAAAAACCGCCTTACCTCATACATTAGATCGGATTTTATTCCAGTTTACCGCTTCCTATCTGCTTACGGAACCTTCACGTTTTCGCTTTGCCGGTCCGGATGCGATCGCACCTTTGGAAAAGAGATTCCCAGAAGTACAGCATCGAGCTAATCTTCGTTTTGCGGCTCTTTCGGCAGACATCAAAGTACGCAACATGAAGCTCAAAGATGCAGGTAAACTTCCCTATCCTTATTTAGATCCTGAAAATCTTCCCCCTAGTATTGACATTTAATTCTCGCCGTGGAAGAGACAAAACACTCCCACGGTTCCAATGTTGTGAATCAGGCAGGAGGCAGAAGGCAGAAGGAATGCAATATGGTGGGGGCTTCTAACCCACCACCAATTGCAAGCCACCAAATCAAAGATTATGGTGGGGGACTTAGACCCTTGCTCCCCCTTCTTCGTGAAGCAGGAGAAAAAAATTTTAGATTTTCGATCGCCCTCCAATGGCATCGTATCTAGAAATTGGGCGTTGCTGAATTGAAGTATGAAATTGAAAAATGGAATAATTAAAACTCTTATTCTCTGCGCCTTTGCGCCTGGAGCGTGAGATAAATTCATACCTGGATTCAGCAACGCCAGAAATTGGATAATTTATTTCATAAAGCATATATGCACAAAAAGTGATGCTTGCTACAGATTTATTTCATCTCTGCTGATAACAGAAATGATTTTGTGTTTTTAGGGAACTCCAGGAAATAAATTATCCCACAAGAACGGTTGACAGTTGACAGTTGACAGTGAAGTTTACATGTTTTGTTGCTTGATAACTATGGGATGTTTTTTTATCTGGAAGTCCCTTAAGTTTGGATCAAGATTATCTGCACATATCCCTAAGTGGTATTTGTTGTTGTATTCTCAATTACAGTTTTTAGTAATGCGATAAATCCTTACAAATACGCAATCCAGAATAAAATTTTGATAAAGTTTCCGGAATTTCCTGATTACCTGAGTCTTAGTTTTATAAAGGTAAATGAAAAATTAAATCTTGTGGAATAAAATTAGATTTAGCCCAATATATGTTTTATTATAAACTCTGTATTTAAGTAATAACACTTATATAACCAATGGAAACCAATGATTATAACCACAGGTAATAAACTGCATTTATTGATAAATATGGCAAAAATCTACTGCAAGTAAGGACAACAAATTTTTTTGTCTACCACTAGATTTATCGATGGGGAAACTGATAACTGATAACTGATAACTGATAACTGATAACTGAAATGACCATTAATTCCTCGTCATCTTTTAGAGTTGAGGGAGAGCGGAAATGTATGAATGACCAGCAATCTCCCACGGTAAGTGCAAGTATTCTCAAATTTTCGAGGATGTTTGCCAGGAATTCTAGTCCCATATCCCAGGTAAGTCAGTTTTGGTTGGTAAGTCAGTTTCAATTGGGTGATGATTTGGTAAGTTACAGTCTAGATGAATCGATAGAAGATGGCAATCACTTCTTATATCTGATTTGTGAAGGTAAAGTTAGGATTGTTGCCTTTGATACTACCCAAAAACGACAAGTATCCACCCAGTTATTGTTAGCAGAACAAAGTTTTGGTGCTGACCATCTATTTTACCATCAAGCTTTACCATACCAAGCGATCGCTGCATCTTCTGGTTGGATAGCAAAGTTGCCAGTTTCTCGTCTACAGGAATGGTTAGGAGAATTTCCCCACCTAGAAGGATGTTTATGGCAAACGGTAAACGAACGTCAAGCACTGATATTTTTGAAATCCCGGACAAAATTGCGATCGCAAACTAGCCGTACCATAGCCAAGATAGTACCCCATCTGGAAAAGATTATCATTAATCCTGGTTCATCTTTATCAGTCGCCACACCTCCATCCCAAGGACGGTTTTGGCTGATTGATGGCATCACCACCACATCCTTGCAAATGGGGGATAGTTGGGGATATGGTGATGACACTTCCCTTGGGGGTATGGCAATCACCAATTTATCAGTCTATCATCTCCCATTAACATATTGCGATCGCACCATCTTCAGGGCAGCAAACAAGCTTGAATCAGTCAGAAGGCAGGAGGCAGGAGGCATTAAACAAAACATCGATTCCGCCCCAATTACCCAAGCAGAACCAAAGTCAGCTAACTTTACAAACAACTCCTACACCCCTACTACCAATCACAGCCATCCAGAAAACCCAGAAATTGCCACTGCCAATGCAGACATTCAAGGGAACATTGAACCCACCACCAACCCATACTGCCAAGTGGGGGGGGACTCAAACCCACTGATTGATAGAGGAAATCCTGAGGCAACTAATCAAGCCCTTGGACAAAAATCTTCACTGTTGCCTGTTGCCCGTTCCCTGTTCCCTCTTCCGAAGGGAGTTGAATTTATTCCACCCCGGAAGCGTCGAGGACTAATAGCTAAAATATGGCATTCCTATCCATTTGTACAACAGCAAAGCACTGCTGATTGTGGTGCAGCTTGTTTAGCTATGGTGAGCCAATACTGGGGCAAACGCTTTAGTCTTCACACCCTATTTCATTTAGCAAGGGTAGATAAAACAGGTAGTTCCTTGGCAGGTTTATTAACAGCTGGGGAAACATTAGGATATGAGGGTTTAGCAGTCAAGGCTGATTGGAGTCAATTGGCATCCCTAGACTATCCTTGGATTGCCCACTGGCAGGGAAAACACTATGTCGTAGTTTGGGAAACATCAGGGGATCGGGTTTTAATCAGCGATCCTGCCATTGGTAAGCGATCGCTAACTGTTGTAGAATTCATTCATAATTGGACGGGATATGCTTTACTTCTGGAGCCAACGGAACGTTTTCATGGCCAAGCAAATGAAAAAATCTCTCTTCGTGGTTTTTGGCAGAGATTAGGGCATTATCGTTATTTAATCGCCCAGATTATTTTTGCTTCATTTTTGATGCAAGCATTTGTCGTACTTACACCCTTACTCACACAGATTGCCATCGATCGCATCCTACCCAGCAAAAACTTAGTAATTCTCAATCTTTTGACTATTGGTTTCCTGTGGTTTGGTATCTGGCAGATTAGCTTAAAAGCAGTACGTCAATATCTCCTAGACTATTTTGCCCAACGCATGGATATTTCCTTGCTGGGGGGTTTTGTTAGTCATATGTTGCGCTTACCCTTGCAGTTTTTCATCTCTCGTCCCCTGGGAGACTTAATTAATTCCGTCCAAGAAAATCGCAAAATTCAAATATTTCTCACCCGCCAAGCTGTAACCATGAGCTTGGATGCACTGATGGCGATGCTCTGTGTGGGTTTATTAGCATACTATAATTGGCAATTGACCTTATTCTTATTGCTTGTCATAATAGCGATCGCTAGTTTGAGTATAGCAGCAAGTCCATTACGTAAAAGGGTATTACGGGAACTGTACCAGGCATCCGCTCAACAACATTCCTCTATTGTCGAAAGCATTACAGGCATTCACACCATCAAAACTGCCGCCGCCGAGCCATCGGTGCGTTGGCATTGGGAAGAAAGATTTGTCAACATGGCAAAGGTGCGATTTCGGGGGCAAAAACTGGTAAATAATCTCCAATTAGCCAGTTCCTTAATCAAACACCTAGGAACCACAGGGATATTATGGTGCGGTGCCAGGTTGGTAATTAATGGACAGATGACAATCGGTCAATTTGTGGCTTTTAATATGTTGATGGTGAATACCATCGATCCCTGTTTGGCATGGATTGGGTTGTGGGATGAGTGGCAAGAAATATTAATATCCCTAGAAAGGTTACAAGATGCTTGGGGTACTGCAACGGAAGAAAACACCCAACAACCCTTAACTGTATTACCACCTTTAAAAGGTGCAATCAATTGGCAAAATGTTAGCTTCCGTTATCATTCCAGCGATGCAGACAACATCCTGAAAAATATTTCCTTTACAGTTCAACCCCAACAAACCATTGGCATTGTCGGTTCTAGCGGTTCTGGTAAAACAACTTTAGTTAATTTATTAACCGGTTTATATCCTCCCACCTCCGGACAGATTATGATTGATGGCTACAACATCAGGGATATATCTCTCCAGTCTTTACGTAGTCAACTGGGAGTAGTTCCCCAAAAATGTTTGCTATTTTCGGGAACGATTTTGGAGAATATTACCCTTTATAATTACCAATTTACCCTAGAACAAGCGATCGCTGCTGCAAAATTAGCAGATGTCCATGAATTTATCCAAGGCTTACCCCTAGGTTATCAAACCCTAGTAGGAGACGGAGGAATCCCTCTCTCTGGGGGGCAGAAACAAAAAATTGCCATTGCCCGTGCTCTGATTAACCAGCCACAAATGTTGATTTTTGATGAAGCCACTAGCTCTTTGGATGCAGATTCAGAACAACGATTGCAAACAAACTTAAAACACTTCAACTGTACAAAATTTATTGTCACCCATCGTTTATCCAGCCTCCGCCATGTCGATTGTATATTTGTCCTCCATAGAGGTATGCTCGTCGAAAAAGGAACTTACGAGCAACTTATACCATTTTTTAAAAAGCATGGAACAGAACAGTAGGGAACATCAGAGTGATAATTTGATACTTAAAAAGTAAAAAGATAAAAGTAAAAAGTAAAAAGATAATCCCCATAAATAAATTGAGGGGATAAGATTACGGACGTATTGTTTCTTGCACTACCTGTATCGAAACAAATGTTTTTACTTCGTTCCATAAATAAAT
>JASJDS010000230.1 GCA_030065055.1 Calothrix sp. MO_192.B10 | reverse complement strand
AGGTCGGACACCTGACTTTTACAACTTCTGTTTCCTGTTTCACCGGGAGCATCGGAGCGGTTATCCCTCCACAGGCATTCAAGGACAAGCCATCCTCGATTTTTAAATACTAAATGGAATAAGCTAATTTTGCTAAATTTATTGCGGCATTTAAGTCACGACCCATCGTCAAACCACAACTAGGACAGATGAACACGCGGTCTTTTAGAGTTAGTTTGTCATGCTTGTGACTACAAGTTGAACACAGCTTTGAAGATGGATACCATCGAGCAGCAAATATTAATTTACATCCAAGCTTCTTCGACTTATATTCAATTTGTCTTCTGAACTCATAAAGTCCGCAGTCAGAAATCGATAAAGCCAAATTACTGTTTGACATCATTCCGGAAACGTTCAAATCTTCTAGTACAATTGTCGCGTGATTTTTGCATATGTACGTAGTGATTTTGTGAAGTAAGTCTTTCCGTAGGAATGCAATACGAGCATACATTTTTTGCAGCTTCTTCTTGGCTTTTAGTCGATTGTTACCACCTTTCTCCTTGCGTTGCAATCTACGCTGTAAACGGGCTAATTCTTTCAGATACTTTCTCAGATAAGTCGCGTTTTTAAATATCTTTCCGGTTGATAATGTCGCGAGTGTTTTTATTCCAAGGTCAACGCCGACAACTGGTATTTTGCTCTCCAAGTTTTGAGGCTTTCTTTGATTATAGGTGAAAGAAATATACCAATCATCTGCTATACGAGAAATCGTCACTTTTGAGGTAGTCCCATGAGGTAATCCCTCGTAAAGGTTTACCCAACCAATAGTAGGAAGCTTTATTGACTTTCCTCCAAAAGGCATTGGTTTACCACCGCAATTCACCGTGAACGAATCGTTTTTACCTTTCTTCTTGAATTTTGGATAATCACCCAACTTCTTAAAAAAGCGAGTAAAAGCATTGTTTAAATCCTCAAAAGCAAACTCAGTTATTTTTTGACATATCCCTTTTTCTTTTATCCAAGAATACGAGGCTTTTACCTGATTATTAAAAAAGGTTCTAAGAGTTCTGTGGCTAAATTTACAGCCTGCTTTATACAATTCTTGCCAAGTCGCTAATCCCCAGTTATAAGTGAATCTTTTGATGCCTGCGTGTTTGGACATCAAAACCTTTTGTTCTGAAGTTAACTTCAATTTAGTTTTGATACCAAGCAACATATATTCAGACATCGACCTTCCTCAATATTGAATTTCTTTACTCTTGCATTCTAACTCATTATGTCTAGGGTTGTTAATAGCTGATTTTAATTCTTTTTTGAGGTTTTTAGAATAACTTCTCAAGCCGTACAAGCGGCAAGAAAAACAGTGGACTATTGCCAGTAGGTCATCACATAATTCGGCTTGTGGGGATAAGTGAGTTTGATTTGCAACAATAATCTTGCATTCAGAATACTTGGGTTAAAGGAACTATAGATAAGGTTGCCCAGCCTTTGCGGCGCGGGGGGTTTGAAGTGTTATTAAATCAGGTTAATTGTATAAAATACCCCCGCGCCGCAGGCACAATTAAGTAAATACGCTAGGGATATTTGTATAAGGCTGGGCAACCTTGTCCAGTGTTTATGTAGGGCTAACTGTTCAACAAAATCAAACGCAAAACGGCACATTCTGTCTTTGTGCGCTACTATTATGACTTCGATTTCACCTTTAAGCATCGAAACGATCATCTCTACAAACTTCTTTCTTTTAAAATTTAATCCACCGCCTATTTCGGAAATAGTCCTAGACACTGGATATCCGCAATCGCGAATTCTTCCATTGCTTTTACCTGATTCTTCAATTCAGGTCTTTGGTTGCTTGAAGAAACTCGACAATAAACCACTACTTCACGATCTTTGGATTTTGGCTTTTCTCCCAAAGCAATTCTCAAATCGTCGTCAGTATAATATCTCTAATTTGAAGCTGTTCTTTTTGCGGGGAGTTTTCCTTGATTGTCCCACCTTTGAAGCGTTTTGACTGATACACCTATAAGTTTTGCGAATTCATGAGGCTTATAATTCATCAGCACAACTGAGTCTTACTTGACTACTATTGTGCATGATTGTCTATTTATTTGACAACTAAGTCAAGCTCTTTTTGGCTGTTTGACAACTATGTTGCTGTTGCTACCCCCATTCGCCACTGGTGTTGCCAAAAATCTATCCCTAATATGGAGTTTATCCATAAAATTATTGGGAATATTTTTGGTAATTGTCAGTTTCTAACAAGTAATATCAAGTCCACTTAAACAACCGTCATTGCGACCGTACCGTAGACGCGTAAAGCCTACGGCATAGCTAAGCGCAAAGCGCACGCTCCGCGTACCGCAAGGTCGTCCGTAGGACTTACGCTTACCGCGCAGCGTGTCGCGAAAGCGACTCAGCGGCTTCTCGAAGAGTAGCAATCCCAAAAGCTTTGTGGCTACTGCATTACATCAAATTTAACCGCAACAAAATATTATGAGTAATTAACCGGACATCATATGAGTCGCCAAAAGTAACTATGAATATGCCAATATGCTTGTAAATACAAGTAATGAATTACATCTTATGGTATCCCATACGCTAAAATACGCTTATTTCCCTGGTTGTGTTGCTCAAGGTGCTTGTGGGGAACTCCACCAGTCAACTGTTGCTCTTTCTCAAGCTCTCGGCATCGAACTCATAGAATTAAAAAAGGGAGCTTGCTGTGGTTCTGGTACTTTTAAAGAAGATTCCCAATTGCTAGAAGATACGGTTAATGCCCGTAATATTGCTCTAGCAGAAGAATTAAATCTACCTTTACTTACCCATTGCAGCACTTGCCAAGGTGTGATTGGTCATGTTGATCAACGTCTCAAAGCTTGTCAGAAAGATGAACCGGCTTATTTTGCACAGGTGAATAATTTGCTGCAAAAAGAAGGTTGTTTGCCTTACAGGGGAAGTACAGAAGTTAAACATCTTCTCTATGCCTTAGTTCAAGATTATGGCTTGGAAGAGATTCAACAACGGGTAAGCAAGAAATTAACTGGTCTTAAATGTGCAGCTTTTTATGGCTGTTACTTACTCCGCACCCAAAAATCTGTGCCTGAAAAAGATCGGTTTAATCCAGAAGCGATGGAAAATGTGTTTCGCACTCTGGGGGCAACACCAATTTATTATCAGGGAAGGACTCAATGTTGCGGGTGGCCCCTTTCTAGCTATGCTACCACCCAATCTTTTCAAATGGCGGGTATGCACATCCAAGAAGCGATCGCATCTGGAGCTGATTGTATGGTAACTCCCTGCCCCTTATGTCACCTCAATTTGGATTCCCGTCAACCAGAGGTGGAAAAGGTAATTGGTAAAAAGTTAGGTCTACCAGTTCTACATTTACCACAGTTGATTGCTTTGGCTGTGGGAGTTAGCCCCAAAGAATTGGGCTTAAATCGACATATTGTCTCCACCAAGGCTGTCTTAGAAAAATTAGGTTTTTAATTGTTAATAGAGCGTAATATTTTATTAACAATAAGCCAATAAACTTAATCAAGTGCTGAGTATTTACTCATGATGAAATACATTGTTTGGAGGGATGGCATAAGCTAGCAAAATATGCTTATGAGTAGATGATACAAGGCTATTGCCGCTCAATTGAAATGTAAATACTCGAATTATTGAGTAAACTTTAGTTGCAAAAATAACTTTTCTGATTCTGGTGTGATAACTTAATAATTGAAGCGATAAACAAGCTTCCCTGGCAGATAAATGCAGTAGCAATTCTAGTTAATCAAGAGGTAAAAGCACTGTTGAATTTACATCTGTCTCGTAGACAACAAACAACACCCATCTCGAGGGTTGATATTTCCTCATTGTGAGAATCAGGGGGCGCTGTCACTGATTTATCCAACTTCTGAACAGAATTGGAATTCAATTACATCCCTGGCTAGAATGAATTATGAGAGGAAATAACTCAGCTAGTAGGAGCTTGGGTGTTGTTGTTTTAAGGGGTACATCTGGGTGTAAGCTCATACACAGTTAAAAACTACCAAGAAAAAAGTTGAGAGCCTCCGAGCTTTAACCGGAGGATGAAAACGAGGAGAGAGGATTTATCCTCTCATATCCTACAAAATCCGTAGGATATGGTAAAATCTTACATATGGCAAATCTAACACTGACACTAAAACTTCCTTTTTATCGACTTAATCAGTCCAAAGCAATTGAGTTTGAGAGATTAACATCTATCAATACTCAAGTTGCAAATGACTTGTTGCAAATCGAAATAAAGGAGCGAAAAAAGTTAACCAGTGCGGCATTTCGTCACATTGAAATTGGTTCAATGTGGATTAACCAAACAATTAGAAACGCCAATGCAAAAACCAAGGTTAAACACTTTAAGCGTATGTGGCTTGAAGTTAATAATCAAGGTTTTGAGATTTGTAAATCAGGAAGCCTGTATACGGTTTCCTTTAGCCTTTATCGAGGTAAAAAAAGACGCATCCCTCTTTCTATTCATCAAGCTTCGCATACTGAAACTTTGGACAAAATTATTTCTGGGGAGGCTAAACTTGGTTCCCTGAAGTTATGCAAGTCTAAAAAAGGTATTTGGTACGCGCTTATATCTGTGTCGATGGATGTTCCCGACGCGGGCGAAGTTAAGGGGTGGATTGGGGTAGATCGAGGTCAAAATAATATTGCTGTTGCTGCACTTCCCAAAAGTTTTGCTAAGTTTTGGAAAGGTGGACTCCTTAAGCATCACAGAAGACAATTTCAGCGTACTCGTAAAAAGCTCCAACAAGCCAAACAACTCAAGGAAGTAAAGCGACTAGAGCAACGTGAAAGACGTATCATCACCCACATCAATCACGTCATTTCAAAGGAATTAGTACAGTTTGCCAAGGACTTTGGAATGGGATTGCGGTTTGAAGATTTATCTGGATGCCGTCAGACGATGAAACAAAACAAAAAAACAAAGTCTGACGCTGCTAAAAACCGCGATACATGGGCATTCTATCAGCTGGAAATGTTTACCAGATATAAAGCAATTCGTGCAGGAGTCTCAGTTGAATCAGTGCCAGCACCATATACTAGCAAATCTGACCACCGTAATGGCTGCTTAGGTGTGCGAAATGGTGATTGGTTTAGAGGGTTCGATGGATACAGATGTAACGCTGATTGGAATGCCAGCCAGAATATTGGGCAATGGACAGGTTTTTCATGCCCTCTGGATCTTAAGGAAACTGTATCTGTAATGGGTGCAGTTGATGCAGAGGGTGCGGTCAATGACAGTCCGTTAAAAGCATGAAGCGTAGAGGCGTGGGTGGATTTATCCCCCACGTAAGACTTCCGCTAGAATTCCCCTGATTTATCTGGGGGAGTGTCAAGAGATGATTCAAGCAGTGCCTTATGTCAATAATTGCTCTGAGGGCATGGTATCTTCAGGAATATGAGCCGATTCGGGAGTTAGAGAAACGCCCACCAGATATTCGTGTCAGTAAAAAAAGCTTATTAAAGTCAGGATTGCGGGCAGATTTCTTGGAGGATAGTGAAGAAGTTAAGCAATCCACTTGGTTTAGGCGTTATTTGGAAGGGGAAGATATTGAGTTTTATATAGAGGGTAGCGGTGGGTACTGCGTAGCTAACATTGATTTGATTAGCCATGAAATCTATTTCACCAAACAAGCATTGTTGGCGCAACTAGAACCAACGATATTTTTTTGTTCTCAAGGTGAGTACCCTGAAGCTAGCAATTCTCTGCGAGAGGGATTGCAAACAAGTTTATCAAAATTGAATAAGCGATCGCGTCTACCTTTAACATTGGTAGAATCATATCGTCCGAAGGAAGGTTCCCTACGTTTATCCTCAACTATGATGAGGAAAATCCGCAGAAGTTTACTATTTATTGCCGATACCACACCAATTACCAGCATTAAACATCAAGACAAAGAAAAAGAAACTGCAACTCTCATTCCCAGTCCTCATGTTTGTGTAGAAATAGGTTATGCCATAGAAAGTAAGCGTTCTGAGCAAATTGTCTTAGCGCAGATGCAGCGTTCCCAATTAAGTGGTGAGTTTCCTTTTGATTGGCAAACATCACAGATGGTGCAGTTCCACAACTCTAAGGAATTGGATAAAATCCTACCCCAAGTCATTGAAAATCAACTAGTCAGGTTTAAATTATTTGTTTAAACCTCATCCATGTTGAAACCTGAAGCTTCTAAACTCGACTTTATCCATTTTTTAGTCACGGGAATGCTAACGCTGAAGCCTTTGTGGGACGATGGTTTGAATTTTTGAATGTCACCATCAATCAGTGAGGCTTGAAAAATATTTTACCAAAAAGCTAGGGTTTTTGCCCTGTAAGGAGAACCAAATTCTTAATTTTGGACAAAGTCGAGCTGACGGTCTGCCTGTTTTGACCTTTTCTAGACTTGCTAGAGCTTGTACCAATTCTTCGTCAGATAATGATTGGAGTGTATGTAACCCAGCACGAATGACCTCGCTTTTGTTGGCGTTGACTGCTGATTTTAAACATCTCGGCTTCACGTCGGGTATAGTAGTTTAGGAAAAAAGTTAATTTTTATTACGATTCTAGAGAAAAAGCGACGTGAGGCAAGATGCGAAGACTTAAAAAACAGGTCCCAGTTTGGCTTTCCGGGGCAATGGTAACAATAACCACAATGACTGCTGGTATAAACTTGGAGAGCTTGAACCGAGCGGAGGCTACTGTTGTTCCACAGCCCCCAAAAACTAATCCTGCCAAGTCCTTTCCCAAGTCTATTCCTATCTACGTCCCGCAAATCAAGCCCAGATTTTGTCAAAAGGATCTGGAGTCTGCCATTACATCTATCGTTAAAAATCCAAGTTTTAAGACTGCAAGGTGGGGAATTCTGATCAAACCTGTTAGGGAAGCCAAGGTTCTTTATCAGTTCAACCCCAATCTTTCCTTAATTCCGGCATCAAATATCAAACTATTGACAACAGCCGCAGCAGTCAGAATTTACGGCGAGATCAATCCAGAAAAGCTTGCCTCCCTTCGTCCTTTATTAACTGCGGTGAATCGCTACAGCAAAAACAGTAAAGCCAACTCTCTTTTGCGCCGTATTGGGGGGCAAAGAGCTGCAAGAAACGCCCTCGATATTCTAGGCTTACATACCAATGCGTACAAACAAGTAGATGGTTCTGGATTATCTCGAGCTAATCGCGCCAAACCATCCACATTGGTATCCTTACTTCAGGGGATGTATGTTGGCAATCTCAATAAAGTCGATAGAAGCCTTGAGAATGATTTATTTTACAACTCGTTGGCGATCGCTGGAGTAAACGGAACATTAAGAAATCGTTTTCACAATACCCCGGTTCAAGGCAGACTCCATGGCAAAACTGGGACTTTACGGGGAGTCAGAACTCTTTCAGGATACTTAGAAAATACTGACTATGGCACCATCGCATTTAGCGTTATGGTTAATCAACCAGGGCAGTCAGGAAGGCGATTGATTTCAGCTATAGATCGGATTCTGCTGCAAACAGCTCGGGTAAATCGCTGCGATTAGATATATCTAATTTTTCGTTGAATCGGCTGTACTAGTTTAGGGAGCTTTCCGGCTCCCACTACCACATATTTTTGAGAAATATGGTTGGTGGTTGATGGTTGATAGTTGGTGGTTGGTGGTTGACGGTTGACGGTTGACAGTTGACAGTTGACGGTTGACGGTTGACGGTTGACGGTTGACAGTTTAATTCTTTCACTCCTTCACTCCCCCACTCCTACTCTACCCTACCCTTCGGGAAGCCACTTCGTGTCTACGGGAAGCCACTGCGTGTCTACGAGAAGCCACTTCGTGTCTACACTCCTTCCCTCCCAAACCTGGGAACTGTTTGCATACAATCTTCCGTCCTAGGCGATAGGTATGGGTAAAAAAACACAAATTTTTTTTACTTGATACTGAATCTCCCCTAGTATGGAAAACTTACTCTTCCCATTCCGGGGTGATGTGGTTAACAATGGGTTGAATATGTTGTAAATGATTCAATCTTATGCCTAGAACTCCAAGTGAATATTCGGTGCATCTATTTTTAGAAGGTGGTCATACCGAAGAAGTGCGTTTTCCTAATATTCAAGATTTCCAGAAGTGGTATAGTGGTGAACTAGTTCCCAAGTCTACTTCTGAAGATTTTATTAATGTGCCAATAAAAAACATTCAGGGGGAGTACATGGTGGTGCGCCCATCCCGGATTTCGGCAATCCGAGTAGAACCAATATTTAGCTCTAGTGTAGAAAGATTTACTTAAAACATGAGAAAAAAACTTGGTTTACTGTCTTTGAGTTTGAGTGTTGCCCTGATTTACCCAATTTGGTCAGCAGTAGCACAAGTAACTCAGCAGTTTCCACCGGTATCAATACCTACTCAACCACAGCTACAGCCGCCAGAAGAGCCGAAGGAAGTTGAGACACCACCCCCACTCAAGATATTGCCTTTAAGCAATAATTGTAGACCTCGTCATGCTTGTTTGGGTTGGGATAGCCAAATTTTTTGGGGTGGTAAAGGTAAAGGGAAAGCTGGCGATCGCTGGGCTTTGGTAAAATCTATAGATAATAGCCTGCGTTACCTGACAAAATCCAAGAAGGCAATTGAGGCTTATGAGAATTATCCGGTGGAGGGAATTACCCGAGAGCGCGTCATTCGTAGTTTGGTACGTTTTCGCCAGCTGGTAGTCAATTCCAAGTCAGCTTCCCAATTACAAGATGCTGTACGCCGAGAATTCACATTTTATAAGTCCGTAGGTAATGATAATAAAGGCACTGTTAAGTTCACTGCTTACTACGAGCCAGTTTACCAAGCTAGTAGGGTTCGCACTGCCCAGTATAAATATCCATTGTATAAATTACCACCCGATTTTGATAAATGGGCTACACCCCACCCAACTAGGGTAGAACTAGAAGGTAAGGATGCTTTGCTAGGGAAGAAAAGTCCTTTAAGCGGTTTAGAACTATTTTGGTTCCGCGATCGCTTGGATGCCTATATGGTTCATATTCAGGGTTCTGCTACCCTCAAACTAACCAATGGTAAAACAACTTCTGTTGGTTATGCAGGTGGTACGGACTACCCTTGGACAAGTATTGGTAAGGAACTGGCAAAGGATGGCAAGCTACCGTTAAATAAACTGACATTACCCCAGGTTGTTTCCTTTTTTAAGAGCAATCCCAAGGAAATGAATAGTTATTTCCCCCGGTGGGAACGCTTTGTTTTCTTTAAGGAAACTAACGGTAGACCTGCTAGTGGTAGTATTGGCGTTCCTGTCACCCCAGAGCGTTCAATTGCCACAGATAAATCTCTCATGCCTCCAGGTGCCCTAGCAATAGTGAATGCTTCTTTCCCCTATCCAACTAGTGGCAGACGATTGAGATATCGTCGGGTAAGTCGCTTTGTACTAGATCAAGACACTGGTAGCGCCATTAAAACTCCAGGTAGGGTAGATTATTTTATGGGTACGGGTGATTTAGCAGGTAGACGAGCTGGCATTACAGGCGGTAATGGCAGTTTATATTACTTGCTATTAAAGGAATAATTGGTTGGGCGTATTTTGATCAGTCGCTGGTGTTTAGATGCCCGACTTCTTAAAGAAGTCGGGCATCTGTTATCGAGCATGTTACCCATTACAGATAATCACAGATTATTCATTTATCTATTTTGATTTATTTTTTAAACCTATACAATTATTTACCAAATATTACTCCAGTTTATTGATATAAATTCCTATTTAATCAAACGAATTTGCGTTATTACAGGGGTTTGATTTTTTGTATCATTTGGGGTATTTTATAATTACGGTATCGTATGACAACTTACCAAAAGGACATCTGAAACCCTATTATTATCGTTAAATTCAATTCCAGTTTTAGCTCGGCTTCAATTTAACTATATTTGACTAATTGCATTTAGTATGATATGAGGTCAGTTTATCAATAACCAGTGAGGTAGGGGTTGACTTGCTCATTGGTAAAACCCGTGTACAATCCATGAAGCAAGTTCAATTTGTTTTGCTAAATTGAAAGTGGACAAGCTACTGGCAAAAATAACCAACGGTTTAAAGTAATCATATGAAAAGCAAGCATCAATTCATTTACACCCTAGTGTTGCAAAGCACTGTGGTATTTTCATCATTGCTGCTTTCCGTTGGTGGTGTTTCTGCTCAAACCACAAGTTCTACAGAGCAGAAAGTAGCACAATTGCCCAGTGATGCACAAATTCAGACACAAGTGAAGTCAGAAGTAGAGCGTGCTGTTGGAGGTACGCGGCTCTTACTGGGGTTCAGTTTGGTAATGCTGATTGCCTTTCCCGTAACTATGGTTGGTTTGTTTTGGCTCTTGCGACGAGCTGTGATTCGGGAAATTGTTGACAGAGCCATTGGACAAATGCAGGAGTTGGAAGATTTACAACTTCAGCTCAATAGTGTTAAGGAAACTGCTGAAAATAGTATCAAACAAGCCAAGAATATTACTGATGAGTTAACTAGGGAAGTAGGGGTATTACAACATCAGATTCATAAGGAACAAGATAATTTAGCTTTGGTGAGTTCTGATGTTTCTGATGGGAAGAAAAAACTATTGGCAGAGTTGGAAGCACAAATTCAGGAATCTCAACAAGAAATAAGTAATTTAGAGTCAGAGTTTGCTTCACAAATTGCAGAATTACAGCGAGGTGTGGAAGGACAGAGGGATGTAACAGTTGACAGTTTTGCGAAATTGGCAGCAGATGTTCAACAGGAAATATCTACATTACAAACAACCTCTCAACAACAGTATCAGAGTGCATTTGCTGAGTTAGAAAAATCAAATCAGGAATTACTGGCTCAGTTTTCTGATTTACATCTAGAAGCGCAGCAAGAAAAGCAAAGTCTTCTGGAAAGAGTCAGGCAATTACAACCAGAATTTGCTGCACAGCTATCAGAATTAAAATTAGGTGCCCAGCAACAACAGCAGCAACTGTTGGCAGATTTTGTCCAATCTATAGAGCAAGCAAAATCTCAACTAGAAGCTTTACAGATAGAAGCCAAGCAGGAAAAGCAAAGTCTTCTGGAAAGGTTAACGGAATTACAACCAGAATTTGCTGCACAGCTATCAGAATTAAAACAAGGTGTAGAACAACAACAAAAACAAGCCTTGGAGGACTTATTAGAATCCATTGCTCAGGCTAAATCTCAGTTAGAAGGCTTAGAGTTAGAAGCACAGCAAGAAAAGCGAATTCTGCTAGGAAGAATGGCAGAGCTAGAACCAGAATTTGCCTCACAGCTATTAGTATTACAACAAAAGTTAGAAAACGAGCAACAGCAAGCTCTAGATGATTTATCCCAGTCGATTGCTCAAACTAAATCCCAGTTAGAAAACTTGCATCAGGATGCAAAACAAGAAAAACAGCGCGTTTTACACAGTTTAGAAAAATTACAACCAGAATTATCTACTCAACTGTCAAAATTGCTAGAAGAGACTCAAAGCCGGAAAGAGTTTATTGTTGATGATTTAGAGAAATCTGGTTCTGAGTTTAAATCTCAATTCTCAGAATTGAAATCTTACATCCAGGCACAAAAAGTACGGATTGTACAAAGACTGGAGAAAATAGAAGCTGATTTTGTCTCTCAACTTTCAGAGTGGCAAACCTATGCTCAAGAGCGTAGGGAACAAACATTAGCAGAAGTTACTGAACCAACAACATTATCAGTGACAGCACCTACAGAGGAAATTCCTGTTACACCCGTAGAAATTCCCCAGGAACCAGTATTCAAAGTTGAGGATGAAGTAAGTTCAGAGGAAGATACTGCTGTAGTCGAAGAAGTGGAAGCAATTCCAGTAGAAGATACAACTGTAGCAGAAGAATCTACAACTACCCCTGTTGAAGAAGATATATTGCCACCTCCAGAATTAAAAGTCCCTTCCCCTGGTGATGCATCTGAAGTAGATGATTATATCAAGCAGGGAGAATCCCTCGTCAGTCAGAAGCGTTATGAAGAAGCGATCGCAGAATACGAAAAAGCGATTAAAATTCAACCAGAGAACCCCATAATTTGGTTAAATCAAGGCATTGCCCTGGGTAGATTGAAGAAATATAAACAAGCGATCGCCTCCTACCATCAGGCAATTAAAATCAAACCAGATTACCATCAAGCTTGGTGTGATTTGGGGGTAGCATTTGGTAATTTACGTCGCCACAAAGAAGCGTTTAAGTCCTTTGATAAAGCCGTACAATACCAACCAGAGGATGCCACAGCCTGGTTAAATAGAGGTATGGCATTGGAAGAATTGGGAGAATACGAGCAAGCGATCGCATCTTTTGATAAAGTAGTGAAACTAAACCCCCAAGCCTACAAAGCCTGGAATCGTAGGGGTTATGTATTGGTAATGATGGGTTATGATGATGATGCGATCGAGAGTTTCGATCGAGCCTTAAAGATTAAACCCGACTACCCAAGTGCTTTTTATAATAAAGCAGCTTGCTATGCTCTACAACGTCAACTTGATTTAGCTGTAGAAAATCTGCAACAAGCAATTAATTTGAATCCTCAGTATAAAGAGCAGGCAAAAACTGATATAGATTTTGATGATATTGCCAATGAACCACGTTTTCAAGAATTAATCTTAGAAGAAGAGAGATAGTTCTTGATTCCGTAATTTCACGTATACTCTGATGATTTCAGATGATATAAAATACAAAACCTCACCCTGTCCTGTCGGACATCCCTCTCCTTATTAAGGAGAGGGAAAGATTTTTAGGCAGTAATACCAATTTCAATTAATTTATCTTCCTTAGCGCGAGGAAGTCAGTTTTGTGAAGTACCTACAGTGACACTTCGTGTACACAGTAGGCTTCCCGTCTCATCCGCCGTTGCCTCGTTAAACTCGTGTTTAATCTGGTCTTACACAGCATCTGGTGGTCTTGCGACCTTTATCTCCTCGATGGGAGAAC
>JASJDS010000036.1 GCA_030065055.1 Calothrix sp. MO_192.B10 | reverse complement strand
CTGATGAGGCTGGCAGATTTTTCCGGATTTGATGAAAGCGGTTGTCCGTTTTGAGTTGGGGTCCTTTGTCCCCATCTCAAAACCCCGCTCAAACCTTCTTCCTTCTTCCTTCTTCCTTCTTCAATAATAAATTTGCAGGTTTTTCCATGCCAGATTGTAAAGAAACTTGTAGGGAACAAAACAAGAGTAACAACTGTCACACAACCATCATTGCATGTGAAGATCTTGCTTAATAATAGAGATATAATTCGCTGACGATCGTTAACCTACCCAATAAAGGGAGATTGTCATGGTACTAGATAGTTTTCGCCGGAAGTTACGCCAAGAAGCGCGAATCTGGCGAGAGGAAGGAATAATTGATACATCTGTGTATCAACAGTTAGAAGAAAGATATCAATTTTACAACCTAGAAACTGCTGCAAGCGATCGCTTTGTGGTGATTCTGATTGCTTTAGGTAGTATACTCCTAGGTTTGGGTATAATTACATTTGTTGCGGCTAACTGGCAAGCATGGTCTAGAGAAGTCAAGATAACCCTGCTGCTAAGTTTATTCTTGGTGACAAACGTTGTTGGTTTTTACCTGTGGAGACAACCAATACCAGCTACAATTCGAGGTAAAACCCCACGACGACGCAAACAAACATTCGGACATGGGTTACTGCTGCTAGGTGCTCTAATTTTAGGCGCGAATATGGCACTTGTGGCGCAAATGTTCCATATTCGCGGTTCTAGTTACGAGTTATTCCTTGCTTGGGGAATTGGCGTTTTAATCATGGCATATAGCCTGCGTCTAACTACCCTGGGAATCCTCAGCTTTATCTTACTGCAAATAGGCTATTGGTGGGGACTGGGAGATTTATGGACTTTTAGGGGTGAGTTGACTTGGACACAAATAATGCTACAGCATATGCCATTAATGTCATGGGTGATATTTGTACCTCTTGCTTACCTATGTCGATCTCGCTGGATTTTCGGTTTAGGTGCTGTAGCCTTTGCAACATCCCTGCAATTCAATTTTAGAACTATACAAATACTCACCTATTCTCGCACCTCTGGTTGGTTGGTATCTTTAGCCTTTGCAATCCCACCAGCATTACTATGGAGTTACGATGATTTACGGTTCCCAAAAGTAACCTTTCGTCACTTCCAACCCCTAGCTAGGACATTGACACTAGTATTTTTCAGCATCCTATTTTATTTTCTCTCCTTCCGTTGGATATGGCGAATTCAATTTTACAGTTCACCAACTGACTTGAGTGCATTACTCAAATTCCGACCTGTGATAGATGTAATAATTCTCGGTGCTTTAGCACTATGGCAATGGTGGTATTTATTACGTCAAAGAAACAACCGTCACCGTCAAAGAGTGGATATAAATACTATTGCTGTTGGTAGTTTTATCTTGATTAGTGCTTTAGTTCCTTTATGGCATGTGACTACTAGCACTAACCCAAATGCGATCGCTATCTTGATTTTTAATGTCCTACTAGCAATATTAGCCTGCGGTTTAATTCGTCAAGGGCTAGATGTGGGGAAACGATGCGCTTTTTGGGGTGGAATGGTGTTGTTAACCCTGCAAATTATCAGTCGGATGCTGGAGTATGACACCGGCTTGTTATTTAAATCCTTTGTGTTTGTCTTGTGTGGTGTAGCTGTAATTTTAGCCGGACTTTGGTTTGAACGTCGCTTACATGCTTTATCTGATTCTGCCATTCAGCCGGATTTAAGATGATTTGGAACTATTTCCTATGAACTCTGATGAAACTTTGTCTTCTGTAAACGAATCCCAGACACAGGATAGTGTGATATCTGCACAACCATCAACTAAACCCTTAGCGATTTGGCGGTTCGTGCTTCCCCTACTAATCCAAACTGGAATGATTCTCGCAATTCCAGCCCAAGCAGTTTATACCCATATCACAGGGAAAACAGCCATATTGCAAACTATACCTGTCGATCCCTATGATTTGCTGCGCGGTTACTACGTTACCTTAAATTATGATATTTCCCGTTTAGACAATTTAAAAAAATTACCCGGTTGGGAGGAGTTAGTTAAACAATATCCTTCTGTGAAAAATCAATACCCAAATCTGCCTCAAGGCACAAAATTATATGTAACATTACAGGGAGAAAAACCCACTGGTGATGGTATTCCTCCAGCCTGGAAACCAGTACAAATCAGCCTTAAACGTCCTTCCTCCCTAGGAGAAAATCAGGTGGTATTGTCAGGTAAATCTAAATATAGTTCGATATCTTACGGCTTGGAAACATATTACATCCCAGAAGACCAACGAGTGGAGATTAACAAGGATATATCCCAAGCACAACGAGTCAAACCCGGGCAGAAACAACCAATAGTAGTGGAAGTTAAAGTTGATACCCAGGGACACGCCGTACCTATCAGTATGTGGGTGCGCGATCGCAAATATCGTTTTTAAAGGGAAGGAGTGAAGGAGGGAAGGAGGGAAGGAGTGAAGGAGTGAAGGAGGGAAGGAGTGAAGACTGTCAACCATCAACTAACAACCAACAACTAACAACCAACAACTAACAACCAACAACCAACAACTAACAACTAACAACCAACAACTAACAACCAACAACTAACAACTCCCAACTAACAACTCCCAACTAACAACCAACAACTAACAACCCATCACCTCATCACCTAGGAGAGATTTCACTGCCAAAAATCCGTGACTTTGTAGCCCAGTTCTGTCAGCATTTGCCGTAATAAAGGCAAACTTAACCCAATCACATTACTATGACAACCTTCTATCTTCTCCACAAATAAACCACCCCGTCCTTCCAGTGCAAAACTACCAGCACATTTGAGGGGTTCACCGGTAGCAACATAAGCCTGAATAGTGTCCCTACTCATGGGCGCGAAATAAACCCTTGTAATTTGACACTTAACTAGAGTCTGGTGATTGCAAGTATCAATTAAAACATGACCAGTGTATAGGTCGCCAAAATGACCTTGCATTTGTTGCCAGCGATCGCACGCCTGTTTTTCATTTGCTGGTTTACCATAAATATTACCATCAATGGCTAATACGGAGTCACAACCCATAATCAAACCAGAATTAAATTCAGGAGCAATGGTTTCTGCTTTACATTGAGCTAGGGTATTGACTAATTCTTCTGGGTTACTGAGTTGAATTTGCGACTCATCAAAATCACTGGGACGTACTATGGGTTCAATCCCCACCATTTGTAGTAAACGCCGTCTGGCTGGGGAAGCGGAAGCGAGAATGAATGAAACCATTTTTATCTGAAAATAGTAGCAGTAGTTAAAAGAATGCAGAATGAGCGAATGAGCGAATTGTGTGAGAGCAACGGGGATTTTACCCCGACGCAAAACGCGCTGCTTGTAGAAGCAGAGGAATTTAACACTCCTTGCGGGAAGTCCCCCGGTGGAGTCTTCGGAATCGGGGGATGAGAGCAAGGGCAGGGTCTTGAGTGCCGAGCGAATATATGGGAAAATAGTTGTGGTTGTTGACCCGCCCAACTGTCTCGGAACAGATAACCTTAAGTAGCGGTAATACGCTTGGTACAGAAAGAGCAGAGATTGGGGAAGACGTGAACCTAGCTGGTTAGCCATTGCTGTAAATCCAAGGTGAACGTGTCGAAACAAAAATCAAACTGCCTTTGCTAGCCCTACGGCTGCGCGGGTTCCTCCTTGAGAGGATAAAGGCAGCAATGCCAGAGACGCTGTGTAAGACTCAGACCGGATTTGGTTCCGGATACCCGTTTTTTTGGGATACCCAACAGAGCAACGGCGAGTGAGACGCGTAAAGCCTACGGCATAGCTTCGCTTAACGCGGAGCGTGCGCGTCAGCGCTTAGCCCCAGATGTAGCGTAAGCGGAGTCTGTGGGTACTTCACAAGCTAACAATTAATCACAATTGCTTACATTTGCTTCCATTGCTTCCATCGCACTACGCATTTAGGGCACGGACATTTCTAAATCCAGCAAACTCTTTGACAGCCTGCTGTTGCCTGTTGCCTGTTGCCTGTTGCCTGTTGCCTGTTGCCTATTCCCTGTTCCCTAGCGCGTAGCGCTATAAAATCCAAAATTCAATAAGCTCCCTCATTCATATCCCTGGATCTTGATTTTGCCTTGGCTTTATTAGCACTGCGTTTGAGGGCAGATAAACGGGCTTCATATTTTGACCGCTGTCTTTTGCTGGGAGTCTTATCAATTAAGGTTTTTAGGGCACTACCCAAACTTTTATAAGCATTGGGGAGACTGTAACCAAAACGCTGTGCTAGAGCGATCGCTTTTTCATCTGCTTCGGTTAGCTCTTTAATTTGCTTGCTACCATTGTTTTTTTGATACAGCCGCCAACCAGATACACCACATAGTGCTAAAGCTAACACTAGGAGTAATCCATCCTGTACCCATAATTCACCGACAGCACCACCTAAACCAATGGCTAATGCTGCCATTTCCCAGCCATCTTTAGGAATAGTATCATTTTGGATCCGGGCTACTTCATGCCAGAACAGCAAGTTGCGCTGATCCATAGCTAATTCGTCCCACTTCACCAAATCAATTTGAATTTCTATCTGATCCCGACTAATTTCTTCACAACGGATCAGGGGTGGATTCACCTCTATTGTGCCTTCCACTGTCACCCAACTTTGTAATTCTGGTGGTAGTAAACCTTTTAGCCGTCTGAGTTCACTCATTTCTGCCTTAGCAGAAGAGGTTACATAAGATGTCATAATATCCAGACCAAAAAAATTTTAGTATATAGTGAGGGTATCATTTTGGAGTATAGCTATTTTACTCAGATATCGGCTTCCTCACTGGGAAAACTGCCCCGTTTTTTTCTGGCTTCCATAGCTTTTTCCAGCAGTTCTAGCATTCCAGGAGCTTGTTCCTGAATGCTAAGTAATAGCCTCTCACCCAATTCTATATTTCCTGGATCTATGCCTGTTACCATGACTTCCTGGAGACGTGGTATGGCAATGCTATCTACAATCTGAATTAGGGCACTCAAACAACGGTTAAATTGCTTTTCTGTGAGTGCTGAGTCTTCTAGGGGAAACTCGATAATGGCACGAATTTCCCCGTCTGAAGTGTCATATTCCCATTGCAGCATTTTTGTTTCCCAGGAAATAGCCAACATGGTTTGTAAAATGTCTGCTTTATAAGGATGATCTGCTACTCCTGCTAAAACTTGGGGGGCAAATAAACGAAAAAACCTCCCATCTTCATCCAATTGTACAACTATGAGGAAGTCTTCCAGGTGATCGGCTTCGACACCTGTAATAATACGTTCTGCTTCTTGATCAAAACGGTAGTCCCAACCCAGGTTATCCAAGTACCTGGCAATCTGTTGTAGATTAGCTCCCATAAAAGCCTCATGAAAAAATTTGGAGCGGCTCTTACCAGACTTAGTTTAACCTGTTCCGGGTCACTGGTAATAGATTGTGGTGTTTAGGGTCGATTTTTTTGAAGATTAGCCCCAATTTCCACATGATTTTGAGCATACTCTGATTTGAATTTTGAAATAGCAGCAATTGTAATTTACTTACAATGTGCTACTGATAATCACAATACTAAATGTATAGTCATAATTGTTGTGAACCATACAAATTGAGCCTCACTCTGCTGTAATTTATTAGTTGAGTGATGAAAATTTTTTTACCCATGTTGATGTTCAAATCCGCATTATTATCAGCGATCGCTTTTTTGGCACTCGGCTTAACTGCTTGTGGTGGAGATAATACTTCAGGAGCAGCTAGTAGCAGCCTCTTAGATAAAATCAAAAGTCGCGGACAGCTAACTTGTGGTGTCAGTGGAGAAATCCCTGGATTTAGCTTTGTGGGTACTGATGGTAAGTATAGCGGACTGGATGTGGATGTCTGTCGCGCGGTGGCGGCTGCTTTGTTTGATAATCCAGATGCGGTAGAGTATCGCAATCTCAACGCTAAAGAACGTTTTACCGCCGTGCAAACCGGGGAAGTGGATCTTCTCAGCCGTAACACTACTTTGACAGCTAGCCGGGATACTTCTGTAGGTATGGCGTTCGCTCCCATAGTCTTCTACGATGGGCAAGGGATGATGGTGGGTAAAAATAGCAATATTAAATCTCTCAAAGATTTGCAAGGTAAGGCTATTTGTACTCAAACAGGTACAACTAACGAACAGAACTTAGCCGATAAAATGCGACAGTTGGGAATTGCTTATAAACCTGTAGTATTTGAAGATATTAATACCGCTTTTGCTACCTACCAACAGGGACGTTGCAATGCCATTACCTCTGATAAATCCCAACTAATTTCCCGGCGTACTACCCTCCCTAAACCAGACAATCACATTATTTTAGATGAAGTCCTTTCCCAAGAACCCTTAGCACCGGCTGTGGCTGATGGAGATGCAAAATGGGCAGATGTTCTCAAATGGGTAGTTTATGCCTTGATTAAGGCTGAAGAATTAGGAATAAATTCCCAAAATGTGGCAAATTTAGCCAGTAGTGATAATCCGGAAATACAGCGTTTTTTAGGTATTAAAGGCAACCTCGGTGAAGGGATGGGTTTATCCAAAGACTTTGCTGTCAGGATTATTAAACACGTTGGTAACTACGGCGAAATTTACGATCGCAACCTCGGACCTAAAACCAAATTAAATCTACCTCGCAGTCAAAATAAACTGTGGACAAAAGGTGGACTTTTGTATTCTCCACCCTTTAAATAAGGAGGGAAGGAGTGAAGGAGGGAAGGAGGGAAGGAGTGAAGGAGGGAATAAAACAAATAAATAATATTTCTCCCTTGTCTTCCCACACTCCCCACACTCCCCACACTCCCCACACTTCCCTCACTCCATCACTCCCTCACTCCCCCACTCCCCCACTCCCCCACTCCTCTACCCATGACTCGAAACATCCCTCACACTAAGCCTCCCCTATGGCGAGACGAACGCTTTTGGCGCGTGGCAAGTCAGTTGATTGTGGTATTTCTAGTTGCAGCAGCGATCGCAATTTTTTGGAGTAACCTCACTCGCAATTTACAACAACTAGGCATTCAATTGGGGTTTGATTTTCTCCAACAGCAAGCTTCTTTTGATATTGGTGAAACTCCTCTCCCCTACAACCCATCGGATACCTACAGCCGCGCTCTGTGGATTGGCTTAATTAACTCCTTACGAATTGCGATCGCTGGCATTATTCTTACTACCATTGTGGGTATAACTGCGGGAATCGCCAGATTATCTGACAACTGGTTGGTGCGGAACTTAGCTTTGGTATATGTGGAAATATTTCGTAATACACCCCTGTTACTCCAATTACTATTTTGGTACTCTGCGGTGTTCCTCAGCTTACCCAAGGTAGAAAATAAAGCCTCTCTGGGTAACTTGATTTACCTCAGTCAAAATGGGGTAGAGTTTCCCTGGTTTACCCTTTCTCCAGAATTTTCTGCCTTACTGCTCGGACTAACTTTTTATACAGGTTCTTTCATTGCCGAAATTGTCCGGGGTGGGATTCAATCTGTACCCAAAGGACAGTGGGAGGCTTCTGCTTCCTTGGGTTTGCAGTCATCTCTAACCATGCGGTTAGTAATTTTTCCCCAAGCATTACGGGTAATTATTCCATCTCTAACCAGCCAGTATTTAAACTTAACCAAAAATTCCAGTTTAGCGATCGCAATTGGCTATCCAGATATTTATTTTGTCGCCTCCACTACCTTTAATCAAACAGGTAGGGCAGTAGAGGTAATGTTATTAATTATGCTTACCTATTTAACCCTGAGTTTGATTACCTCCGTATCTATGAATGTATTTAATCGCACCGTGCAGATTAAAGAGAGGTGATGTCATAAGTAATAAGTAATAAGTAATAAGTAATAAGTAATAAGTAATAAAGAATTAAATCTCCTCGCTATGAATGGAAGAAACAAGTCAAATCCTCTTCCCTTCTGCCATCTGCCGTCTGTCCTTTGCCTTTAAAGAGGTGATGATGAGGGAAGGAGTGGGGGAATGAAGGAACTTATCAAACATGACAAATCCAACATCTAAAATCCAAAATCTAAAATCCAAAATCCAAAATTCACAATTGCTATGGTTGCGTAAAAATCTCTTTAGTACTTGGTATAATAGCTTGCTCACAATTATCTGCTTGCTATTACTTTTCTGGATAGTAACAGGAACCTGGGGTTGGGCAGTTAATAAAGCACAATGGCAGGTAATTCAAGTTAATTTACACTTATTTCTAGTTGGTAGATACCCTCGCACTCAATCTTGGCGGATTTGGAACCTTTTTGCCATCGCTAGTTCTTTAACAGCTTTGAGTTGGGGTGTATTCACTGCTAAGGAAAGAACAAAGGCAATTTTTGTAGCAATTACAGCTTTGATTATCAGTATTATCTTGGTAGCCGTGCCCCTAGACTTAAACTCCCGTTTCTGGTTATTGGGAATTACTGGCTTATCATTTGCAGGTGTGTGGCTAGGCAGAAAATTTGCTCACATTATTGCTCCCTGGCTATCTTTGGCATGGTTACTATCTTTCCCTCTCGTCCTCTGGCTGATTGGTGGAGGATTGAACCTGCAATCGGTAAGAAGTAGCTTATGGAATGGTTTGCTACTGACCCTACTGATGGCAGCAGTTAGCATCGTCCTTTCCTTCCCCATTGGAGTATTACTAGCTTTAGGGCGTGCTAGCAGTTTACCCCTATGGCGTTGGTTTTGTATTTTATACATTGAAATTGTGCGAGGATTGCCCCTGATTGGCATTTTATTCCTGGCACAAGTTATGTTACCCCTATTTTTACCCCCAGAGTGGAAATTAGATAGAGTTGTCAGAGCGATCGCTGGGCTGATATTATTTAGTGCAGCTTATATGGCGGAAAATGTCCGAGGTGGATTACAAGCCATCCCACGGGGACAAGTAGAAGCTGCTAAAGCCTTGGGATTAAAAACGCCCTTAGTAATATTATTGATTGTCCTTCCTCAAGCCCTACGCGCTGTTATACCTGCCATTGTCGGCCAGTTTATCGGACTTTTCAAAGACACTTCCTTATTATCCCTCGTAGGATTAGTAGAACTCACCGGAATTGCCCGTTCCATTCTTGCCCAACCCCAATTTATCGGTCGCTATGGGGAAGTTTACCTATTTATTGGATTAATTTATTGGCTATTTTGTTACTCCATGTCCCTCGCTTCTCGCAGGCTAGAAAGGCAGTTAGGAGTTGACAGTTGACAGTTGACAGTTGACGGTTGTTAGTTGTTAGTTGGTGGTTGTTGGTTGTTGGTTGTTAGTTGTTAGTTGATGGTTGGTGGTTGATGGGACGATGAGGAAAAATTTGTCCTCTTGTCTCCCCACACTCCTCATCACCTCATCTCCTCATCACCTCATCTTCCCTCACTCCTTCCCTCCTTCCCTCCTTCCCTCCTTCCCTCCTTCACTCCTCTTACTTCCGCAATCGGGGATTAATAAACTCATTCAACCCCTCGCCCAGTAAGGATAAACCTACCACCATCAAAGCCATAGCCAAGCCTGGAAATAAAGCCGTCCACCAAATTCCTGTAGGTAACGCATCCAAAGCCTGTTTTAAATCATGCCCCCACTCTGGTGTTTCTTCTGGTAAACCCAAACCCAAAAAGCCCAAACCACCCAACACTAAAATGGCATCAGCAGCATTGAGGGTAAATAACACAGGTACGCTTTGAATTACATTAAAAAACAAATACTTTCTCAGTACCTGCCAAGTATTAGCACCCATAGCTTGGGCTGCTTCAATAAATAACTCTGTCTTCACACTCACAGTGTGGTTGCGGACAACACGGTAATATTGAGGAACGTAAGCAATGCTAATAGCGATCGCAGCATTTAATATACCTCTACCAACCACAAATGCCAAGGTAACAGAAAGCAACAAACCCGGTAAAGTGTAAATACTATCCATGAGAAACAGCAACACCTTATCCAATTTACCGCCAACATAGCCGCTAACCATGCCCAAAGGTACGCCAATCGCCATACTCAGCGTCGTTGCCAATAACACCACTTGTAATGCAGCCTGAGCCCCAAAAATAGTGCGAGAAAACACATCATACCCTTGGCGACTAGTACCAAACCAATATTTAGCCGATGGGACTTCGTGAATTGGGTTAATGAGGGAATCTGTAGGATCTTGCAACCATCCCCAACCCTGAAGAACGGGAGCAAGGAATGCTAGTAATATGAATGATAGGGTAATTGCTAACCCTATAAGCATTAATTTCTGGGAAAGACTGGGATTTGTAGCGAATCGTAAGAACTGTGGTAGACGACTTTTGGTAATGCTCATAGGAGTTCGGAGTTCGGAGTTATTGAGTTATGAGTTTTAGGGTATCACTGCCATTTTGTCAACTCAAAACCCATGATTCAATTCTTCACCCATCCAACTCCGCCATCAAATCAGCGACAGAACCACGTTTGACATTATTTTGTTGGTAATCTTGCCTAGATTGTGCAACCTCTTTTAATAACTCATTCCGTCGCTGTTGACTCAAACGCTTACTAATAATATCAAGTACTTTCTGAAATGTTGATCTTTTTCTTGCCATCAACTTGATTGTAATCGGATAAGTAGTGCTTTGTCCCATTAATCCCTTCGGTGGTGTTAAAATTACCTATCTCCTCTTTCTCTCTATCCTCTGCGTTCTCTGCGCCTCTGTGGTTTTTTAATCGGTAATCTTTGGACAGAATAGGAGTAGTTATCAAAGATTTGTTGGGTTTCCCTATCGCTCAACCCAACCTACCATTCTGACAATTCATCACCAACAGATGTGATGAGAATGTTTGTCCTATCGCAAATCAATTGTAGGGGCGCATTGCGTGCGCCCTTGCCATTGGTAAAATTATTTTCAGAAATCACCTAAGTAGGGTGGGCACTGCCCACCTTACAATATATGTGTTCAAATATTACTAGCAATCAGCTGACGGTACTGACTCTTTTGCTTCACCCCTTTCAACTCATGTAAAAGTTCCTTATCCTTAAACAAATGCACCGTTGGAGTTCCCGTCACCCCCGCATTTTCCGCAATATCCTTGTCTTCATCGATATCAATTTCTACAAAGTGGATTTTGCCATCAAACTCATCCACCACCTTATTTAATATGGGTTTTAAGGTATGACAAGGACCGCAACCCGGAGAAACATATTTTACCATTAACAAGCGATCGCTATCATGGAATAATTTCCGTAAAGCATAACTTCCATGATGCCGTGTCACCTGTAAATCAAATTCTGCTGGGTTTATCTCCTGTTTAGGTGTTTCTTTCTTTTTATCAATGGTTTCCTCATGTTGATGGAATTCCTGAATCAAATTATTAGCCGATAACCAACGTTCGGCCAACAACGCCGCCATACAACCAGTACCAGCAGCAGTAACGGCTTGGCGATACTCATGATCCTGCACGTCACCCGCAGCAAACACCCCTTCCACGTTGGTTTTCACGGAATCAGCTTGGGTAACAATGTAACCCACCTCATCCAGTTCTATTTGTCCCTTAAATAAGGATGTATTGGGAGTATGACCAATGGCATAGAATAACCCCTTAGATGAGATTTTACCCTCTTCACCAGTTTGCCTATTACGGATTTTCAAACCTTCCATCCAATCATTACCAAATACATCCACCGCTTCCGTATGCCAATGCACCTGAATTTTCGGATTACTCAAAACCCTGTCTTGCATTGCCTTAGAAGCACGCATTTTTTCCCCACGTACCAATAAATTTACCTTGGAACCATACTTAGTCAAGTAAACAGCCTCTTCCGCCGCCGAATCACCACCACCAATTACAGTCAACTCTTGCCCACGAAAAATTGGCGTAGCTCCATCACAAATAGCGCAAGCAGAAATTCCCCGACTCCAAAACTGCTTCTCACTGGGTAAACCCAAACGCTTCGCCGTCGCCCCCGTGGCTATGATAATGCTATGGGCTTTAAATTCCCGTTCATCTGAGCGCACAGTAAACGGACGCTGACCGAAATCTACCTCAATTACATCCTCAGTATATAACTCCGCCCCCCAACGCTCCGCCTGTGCCTTCATCCGTTCCATTAATTTTGGTCCGGTAATCCCCTCCGGAAACCCAGGAAAGTTCTCTACCTCCGTTGTCGTCATCAACTGTCCCCCAGGTAAACCTCCCATTTGAAAGCCTTCAAATACCACAGGTTTTAAATTTGCCCGCGCCGCATAAATAGCCGCTGTAAATCCCGCCGGGCCAGAACCAATAATAACTACGTTTTCTACCTTAGGATTAGTCATAAATACTTATTCATAATCATAACGACTACGCTTAATATAGCATAATAAATGGGGGTAGATGCTAGACTTCTTAAAGGATAACGGTTAAGAAGCCTCCTTTTCCCGCAAATTGGTTTGTTTCAGGTGGGGAATTCCGCAACTGGCATATTTTTTCTGTAGGGTGCGTGACGCTGCGAGAATATTTGAACGTAGTCATCAGGCTTGTAACCTCACGCACCAATCACCGATTGTGACAATTGCGTAAGTCCTGAGTAAATCAAACCCCCACGCCTAAGAACAAAAAATACAAAAGTGCAGCATGAGTTATGTACGCACAACACCAACACTTAACCTTGGATGAATTTCTGGAATGGTTGCCCGATGGGGAACGCTATGAACTACATGATGGAGATGTTGTAGAGATGGCACAACCCACAGGAAGCCACGCAGCTGTGACTGGATATTTAATTCAACAGTTGACAGTAGAAATTGTTCGGCTACAGTTGCCTTACTTTATTTCTCAGCAGGTAATGATATCCCCCGACGGTTATCAACGTTGCTATTTACCAGATATCACTGTTATTGACTCTACTAATTTAACAGCAGAACCGTTTTGGCAGAGTCGCTCAACTCTTACTCTGGGAAAGTCAGTCCCGTTGGTTGTGGAAGTTGTTAGTACCAACTGGCGAGATGATTACTACACCAAACGCGGTGCTTATGAAGGTTTGAGTATTCCTGAATACTGGGCTGTAGATTATCAAGGATTAGGGGGAACCCAACTCATTGGTAAACCGAAACAACCAACCTTCTCGATTCATCAGTTAATTGGAGACGAATACCAAGTTAGTAGATTCAGAGGAGATGAGCGTATCCAGTCGCCAACATTCCCAGATTTAAATTTGACCGCACAACAAGTATTTAACCCAAATTCCAATGAGTAAATATTAACGATACAAAATGACTACAACACAAACCAAACTAATAAGCTTTGATGAATTCATCGAATGGTATCCAGAAAACTCAGAATACCGTTACGAGTTGCATGATGGGGTAATTCTTCAAATGCCAAAAGCCACGGGAAAGCACTCTAAGGTTACAGGTTTTCTCATTGAAGAGATAAACATTACAAATAGAGAAATCGGTAAACGTGGTGTTTGGTTTATCCCCAAAGAATGCATAGTTAAATCTTCCAGCGAAAAATCTGGATACGAGCCAGATATTATAGTTTTGACCGAGGAAAACATTGGCAACGAAAGAAGATGGGAGAAAGAGTCAATCATTGAAGAGGCTAATTCAGTCAAGTTAATTGTGGAGGTTGTTAGTACCAACTGGCGTGATGACTATTTCAAAAAACGCGCTGACTATGAGGAAATGGGTATTCCTGAGTACTGGATTGTTGACTATGCTGCTTTAGGTGGTCGAAATTTTATCGGTAATCCCAAACAACCAACTTTCTTTGTTTATTGGTTGGTAGAAGGTGAGTATAAAGTGACTCAGTTTAGAGGTGATGAGCTTATCCAGTCACCAACATTCCCCAATTTTAATTTGACCGCACAACAAGTGTTTAACCCATATTCTACATGAGCGATCGCACAAGGTATGACTTACCTCAACGCAGTTTGGGTTTATGATGATAATCACCGTGCAGAGATTGACCAGGTCATCGCTTCCCATAACGAGGATTGACCCTACTTTCAAAAAAATTTTAGTTAGGTGATATGTTCGGCACTGGAAATGGGTAAGTTACATCTAGAACACAATAACAAATCCATTTCAAGGAAAACACTTATGAAAACCGAACTAAAAGCTAAGTTTTTGAACCACCTTCTCAAGAAAAAGAAAGAAGACCAAGGTTTTACCCTGATTGAGCTACTGGTTGTAATCATTATTATTGGTATTCTCTCGGCTATTGCCTTACCTTCTTTCTTGAACCAAGCGAAGAAAGCTAAACAGTCTGAAGCTAAAACCTACGTAGGTTCCATGAACCGGGGTCAACAAGCATATTACACAGAAAATGACGAATTTGGACCTACTGTTGGAGATTTAGGAATTGGTATTTCAACTTCAACCCAAAACTACTCATACAGCGCAAGTGCGAACAACCAGGGTACAAGCGTCAGCTCCTATGCTCTTGGTTATTCTACCGCAAAGGTTGCTGGTTTAAAGAATTACGTTGGTTCAGTATACCTAGAAGAAGTAGGAACTAGATCTGAAGTAACTAGTCTTGCATTCCTGTGCGAATCAATTGCTGCTGGGAGAAATGCAGCTGATGATTATGGTTCTCGTTCAACTCAGTGTGCTACGGGCTGGAAGCTAATTAAGTAATTTCATAATTTAAAAATGCAAATTATAGTATGTAATTGGGCTTGATCAAAATAGTCCAATTACATACATTTTTATTTATGAATAACAAAAAAAATTCTGCTAATACATTGAGAATAGATAATCTAATAAATCGACAATTAACTTATGAATAGAATATAACGGAAAAGCAAATTAACTAGATATTTGATATGACTGCTGTAACCTCTTATCTCCATAAAAATTTGTACGAACAACAAATAGAGCAATATTTAACAGCAGGGGATTATGGTGCAATTGTTAAAATTTATGAGGAGGCGATTGAAATAGAGCCAGATATCAAATCTCATTACTGGCATTTGGGACTAATGTTACTGTTACAAGGTCAAGAAACTGAGGCGCAAATGACTTGGTTTATGGCGTTGACAGAAACAGATAACCAAGAACTATACACCTTAGAGTTATTAGAGGTTTTGCAGGCAGAAGCAGAACGCCGTATAGCTATTGAAGACTATCAAGTTGCATGGGTTATTCGTCAGCATATCCGGGAAATTTCTCCCCAAAATATTAACAATCTATTACATATTATTAATCTGCAAATAAAGTATCCCTTCTTTGAAGAAGAATTTAATTTATCCGAAATCATTGATTTCTTCAAAGATCAAGAGAACAATTATAGTGACGATCTACTATTAGAAGTCCTGACAAATATTTTGACATCCGTACCGGAAAAACCTTCCGTATTAGCATTTGTTGAGGCTTGTATAATCAATTTTTCTCGTCCACTAGAAATCGTCGATATTGTGGGTAGAGAAAGTCTCAAAATTGCCCATTTTAAGCAATCTCCTGATTTAGCATCACGTTTTGCAGAACTTTGTTTACATTATTTCCCGAACCATAGGGAAGTTTTGATACAGTTAGCTTCGTTCTATCAAAATTCTCAAGAATACTCCAAAGGGATAGAAATTGCAAAACGCTGTTATGAAGTTGTAGAGACAGTTGCAGAAAAAACTTTTGCAAATTCTTTAATCCTGAGAGGATTGATGACATCAGGAAGCTATTGGCAAGAAGCATGTGCTAGCTTAAAACAGCAACAAATTCTTGCGAAACAGCTGATAGAAGAGCAACCAACCAATCTTGATACAGCCACTACAGTACGTCTATTTAACTCAGTCTTCTTTTTACCATATTTTTCAGATAATCCCCAGAATCATCATTCCATCCAAAATCAAATTTCTTGTATATCCCATAAAAATGTCATCAATTACCATCAACAGCTAGCAGAAAAACATAGTCAGAAACTTTTAACACGCCATAAAAATAGGAAAGCTGATAAAAAGCATCTCAATATAGGTTATATATCACACTGTTTTAAAAGGCATTCAGTTAGTTGGTTATGTAGATGGATTTTTCAGCACCATAATCCAGAGAAATTTAAAATCCATGCTTATTTCCTACATGAATCAAATCAATTAGAAGGCTTTACTAAACATTTTTTTGCTGACAAAGTAGATAAATTTTACAACTTTGGAATCTTTGATAAGCAAATTTTAGAGCAAATTCAAGAGGATGAAATCGACATCCTTGTAGATTTAGATAGTATTACTCTGGATGCTTCCTGTGAATTGCTTTCAATCAAATCTGCTCCCATCCAGGTAACTTGGTTAGGTTGGGATGCTTCAGGATTGCCTACTATTGATTATTTTATTGCCGATCCCTATGTGTTACCCGAATCAGCACAGGATTACTATAGTGAAACTATCTGGCGATTACCCCAAACCTATATCGCAGTTGATGGTTTTGAGGTAGATGTACCTGATTTACGCAGGGATAACTTAGATATTCCCAGTGATGCCATAGTCTATTTTATGACACAGAAGGGGTATAAAAGACATCTGGAACATCTACGGTTACAAATGCGAATTATCAAAGAAGTTCCCAATAGTTATCTTCTCATTAAAGGTCAAGCAGATCCAGAAGCCTCGAAAGAATTTTTTGAGCAAATTGCACAAGAAACGGGTGTAGATTACTCCCGGTTACGATTTTTACCGCCAGCGCGTTCTGAGGCTATTCATCGCGCTAATCTAGGGATTGCAGACGTAGTACTTGATACTTTTCCCTACAACGGTGCAACTACAACCTTAGAAACTTTGTGGATGGGTATACCAATGGTTACAAGAGTGGGGCAGCAATTTGCCGCACGTAATAGCTACACCATGATGGTGAATGCAGGTATAACAGAAGGCATCGCTTGGACAGAGGATGAGTATGTGGAGTGGGGTGTGCGCCTGGGTAAGGATGAAAAATTAAGACAGGAAATTTCTTGGAAATTGCGCCAAGGAAGGCAAACAGCACCTTTATGGAACGCCAAGCAATTTACCCGTGATATGGAGAAAGCCTACGAGCAAATGTGGCAGAGGTATGTAGAGGAATAAACCTGTAGGGGCGCATTGCCTGCGCCCAAACCCGATAATTCAACCCCCGGCGACATGATTTGAATTCGGGAAATATTATCATTAACCCATACACCATCAAATTGGTAAAATCATCATAGCGGTCGCTCGCCTAGTACCAGAAGTCATAAGTTTGGGAAGGGTAGAATTCCTGTAACATCAAGGTTTATAGTCTACTAAACCCTAACCTTATTTACGCCGTATGGTAGTAGTATGCCAGTACCGATGTAATTTTATCCTTGAATTATCTGATGATTTTTTGATTGATTAACTCTTCTAAAGAATAGTGAGAAATTTTTTGTATTTCTGGTCGCATAATAACTTGCTGATTTTCATTTTTTAGGAGAATACGAGCATTTAGACGGGGTAATAGAAGCTTCCATTGTTTTTTAGTAAGATTTTGTACTAGGGAAATATTAATTTTTTCAGTAATGTCCATTTCTTGTTCCATCATCAAGTTCATGGCAATAGCTTGTAAGAATAAATCTACGCTTTCTTCAGAAGTTCCATTAATGTCTATGAGTAAAGTAATTTGGTCACTTTGAACATGAGTTGTGATTCCCTCAATTAGTTCCATTAATTGGAATCCTAATTCCTCTTCATTTAATGACCAGTCTGGAAATATAATTAAGTTAGTTTTACTTAATTTTAAATTTATTTCTAGTTTATGAATAGTTTGTTCATCATAGTTTGATGCTTTAGCAAATCTTTCATGTAATTCAGAAAAGATTGCTAAAAGGTGAACTTTACCATGAAACCCAAAAGTATTTTTCCAAGAAAAATCACTATCTTCTTCTATTGGTTGTTCAAAACTGAATTTAGTTGCGACTTCCAGAGGAGCAAACTTTATTCCTTGTTCTCTAAACCAATCATAAAAATAATGACAAATTAACAAGTCTTCAGATTTTGAAGAGGTTTCAATATTTTCAAAATCAAGCAGGGCACAAACTTCTAGCATTTTTTTACTTCGTAGAGAGAAGCCTCCATTACCCACTCTATTTTTACTCATATCTAATAGTTCGACTAATTGTTTTTCTCTATCAAATAGAGGAACTTGTTTAGGCCAAGGAGCAGCAATATAATCATATTCTAGAAATTGTTTTGACCAAAGTTCAGGATTAATAACAAAACCATCATTTTGAGTAATTAAACAATAACTAGTATCAATATATTTATGTAATTCTTTAATAATAAAATAACTATAGTCTATAGTACTATTAATTTGTGGTATCTTAATAACTGTTAAATTATCGAATAAATTTAATAGTGATGGCTGAATCTCTTCTGAAGTAAAAAATACTATTTTTTCAAAATCTATTTTTAGACTTGATAAGTATAAAGCAAGCAAACATCTTTCCACATCAACAGAAGAAATATTTACTAAAGTAATATCTCTCAGCGATACTTGCCAATCTATAGTTTGAGAGTAATCAATTGCTTCTTCTAATAATTCCAAGCTACTAATTTGTTTTAATTGAAGCGGCTGCATGGGGGGAGCAGCTTTTTGTTGTTCAATTAAAGATTGAGAAATTTGAAAGAAAAGAGGTTTTATTCTATCTATATAAGGTCTTTGTGAACGGATATTCATTAAATAAGAATATAATTCTTCTCTAGAATGTTTATATTTTTCTCCTAATTCTTCAGCAGCAAATTTTTGTTGATGATTAGAGCTTATAATATTTTCTAAATAATTAATGTTAAACCTTTCTTTCAAGCTTCTATATTCTTCAACTTCTTCTGGAGTTAATCCACTCTTTTCTTTTTTTGTTTGAGGATTATATTCAGGCTCTTCTCCATAAACAAAAAACTTTAGACCTAAATACATACCATAAACACAAGCACTACTATAACTATTAGAAGTAATAAATTTATGAGATTTGCAGAAATGAATAAAGTTGTGCAAATAATTATTTTGGAGAGGTGAATAATTACCACAAGTAATTACAGCAAAACCTCGTTGATAAAAAGCATGATGATGTCCTAAATTTATATCATGGTAATGAAGACAAACTGTAATGGGATGAAACTCAGAAGGTAAAGATTTTAACTGTTCTGCATAATAATCATAAGTTCCAACGATTTGATTATCCGGAATTGAATGAGCGGGAAAAGCAATTGTTCCTTTGCTCTCGTTAAAATTAAGAGGAGAATAAGAAATTTCATCAATTAGATAAAGAAAAGGTGAACCTAATATATGTATAGAACTGGGACTTATGTCGTAGGAGTTAATAGCATTTTCCTTTATTCTTGGTGTATAAACCCAATAATCAAATAATGATTCATCAAAGTGATCGTGCTTGAGTTTATAAAACCTATTATAACCGTGTTGAATAGCCATAGGAATAGGCTCATTTTCTGGATAAGTGCAATATTGTTTAATAATATTGGCATGACCATAAAATCTATTTACATCACAAATTTCCATGATTTTTATATCCTTTCTATGATTTAAATTTTATTTATTTTTACTAAAAAAACTTGCTTATATTGGTCAATTCATATATTTTATTGTAAATTCTCTCTGTTCCTTGACCATCAATTTTTTTCCATCCCAACCTTGCTAATTTATGTAGTGAATCAACATTCTTCATGATTTCGCAAAGGTGATGAGCGGCATAATTAACTTCACCCAAATTTGATAGCAACCCAAGTAAACTCAGTTGTTCAATATAATATTTCATGGAACCCCAAGCAATTGCCGCACAGGGTTTTCCAAGACACATTGCTTCATAAGATGTAATTCCTCCTAGAGTCACAATTAAGTCATGTTCTTGAATTAATTTTCCTAGAGAAACAGGAGATTTAACCACTCTAAAATTATCTTTCTTTTCAGCAATGTTTTCCAAGTTATTCACTTGTTTTATATCAAAAGCAGGACCAACCACAGTAGTCACAGACAAGTTAGGATGTTCTTCTTGTTGATATAAACTTTGAACTAGTTTAAGGGTGAGATTGTCAGGATCTGCTCCCCCAAGGGTAATTAATACTTTTTCAACTGTTTCGCCTTGCCAGGGTGCAGAAGGACGTAGTTGCACAACTGACTGATTGATGATGCGATACGAGGCTCCCATTAGTCCTACCCCTTCAAAAGAAGCTGGTAAGTCTTTTAAGGATTTAAAAGCATCTTCATCCACCAAAATATCAGCTAAGAAACGTCCAGAACCACTGTCATTGATATGGACAAAAGCCTGGTATCCTTGCTTCTTAGCTGCTACTATATCCTGAGGCTGCACATTTAACAAATCGGTTACCAAAATCGCACTATCTTGTTCTGCACAGAGGTGCGATCGCTCTCTAAATGCAGCTTGAGAGTTAGGAACAACAATTACCTCACACTCAGGAGGTTGAAAGTGAGCAGCAATTTCTGGTGTGGTTTCCCACAACAATATAACTCTGTGCCAAAATCCCGTCTTCCTTAAAGCGGTAGCCAAAGTCGCTGTTCGAGATAAATGACCGACTCCAATTGCACCACCACCAGCCGCTTGTAATACTACTGAAAAACTCATTTTAGGTTCTCGTTTCAGTTATTTTGCCACTCAGGGTGTGTATCTAAAACAGCCACAATATCTTGGATACTGGCATATTCAGCAATAGTACCTAAAGAATCTACAATTAAACGGACTCGATTGAGTTCTTCTTTAGTATCTACACTCAGTTTCCACTGAGGTCTCGATAATTCTTTTGGTGGAGCTAGTCGAGCAATTTTAAATTGTTGGGAAAAATTATCTACAGCTAGAGTTACGTGTTCTTGATCAGCAGCAGTAGTACCTAGCATATTCATCTTGTTGAATGCATCTTTTGAGAATAATTCAGCATTAAATCCGTTGGGATAACTCATGCAATAACACGATTGAGCTAAAACATGGCTGTACTCTGCATTTTCTCTGTGCATGAGCTCGACCAAAGCATCCAGTAAAGTCCAATCAACTAAAGGACAATCTGCTGTAATCCGAAAAATCAAAGATGCTCCGGTTTTTTGTATCAGCATATTGTAGCGGGAGCGAACATCTTGAACATCTCCCCGCAACACATTAGTTTTGCTCTCAACTGCTGCTACCAGTGCATCATCTTCAGGGTTTGTTGTTGTCAAAACCCAGATTTCATCTATTTGACTAGCTTGTTTCACCCTATCTATTACCCAATGAACAATGGGTTTTCCACCAATCTCCATCAAGGATTTACCTGGGAGACGAGTAGAACCCATACGAGCCTGGATACCGACGACTACTCGACTCACTTAAACATCTCCCACTGCAAGACGGTGTTTTCTTCTAAATCTAGGGAAACTTTCATTCCCAAGACCGCATCAAGGAATTGTGGAGCTATCCCACCACCGGGACGGACAATTTTCATATCTTCAGGTTGTAAGGAATGACCTGCTGTGACTTTATGGCGTAATACTAAAGAACGTACAGAAGTTTTACGTTCTGATTCTTCACAACTCAGGACACGTTTACGGGGATGACCTAAGGCAGTATAAGTATCTTTTACTCCACAAACAAGCTGCTTCAGTTGAGCCATATCCAGACTGAACCAATGATCCGGACCGGAATCTTTCTGATTTAGGGTAACGTGTTTTTCAATGATACTAGCACCTAAAGCAACAGCAGCAATTGGCGCTGTAATTCCCAAACTATGGTCAGAAAAACCAATTACACATTCAGGATACAGATTAGCTAGGGTAGGAATCACCCGCAAGTTCATCTCTTCCATAGGTGAAGGATACTGAGCCACACAATGCATAATGCATAAGTCACTACAGCCGTTTTCCAGTAATGTTGCGATCGCAGTATCCGCTTCAGCCAAAGTACATTTACCCAGGGAAAGTAAAACTGGCTTACCAGTTTTGGCTATGTATCGCAGCATTGGTAAGTGATTGACATCGGAAGCTGCTACTTTGAAACAGGGAACATCAAGCTCCATCAAAAAATCTACACCTTCTTCACTAAAAGGAGTAGAAAAGACCTCTAAGCCTAACTCATGAGCAAGTTGGAAAAGGTCAAAATGAGCTTCACGAGGTAAAGTTAAGCGTTGGAATAAATCTCCTATTGGTTCCCTTTGCTCTTTACCAACTGCACCCCAAGTAATAACTCTTCGAGTGTCAGCTACTAATTCTTCTGCTGTATAAGTTTGGAACTTAACAGCTTTTGCTCTAGTTGCAGCTATCTCATGCAGCATCAATTCTGCTTTTTTCGCATCTCCGTCATGATTAGCGCCGATTTCTGCTACCACCAAAGGAGGAGCATTATCTCCTATTTGGATTTTTCCGATTTTAAAACTAGCCAATGTTCACACTCCTGATACTGAGGAAAACGTTAGTTATGCAGCAATAACTAGTGCAAAATTACGACCGATTCCACAACCAGCTAGGGAGCGACAAAAAGCAAGGTATTTGTCTATACCTGCCTCTGCCATTAGCAATTCAATTTGAATTCTAGCACGATGGGCATCAGCACCGCGTTCACGATTTTTATAATAATTAGATTCAGGATGGAATAAAAAAATATCTACTGGAAATGTGGAAAAAATATCTTTAACTTTAAAACCCAAATCTTCCACAAATGCTATGCCATTTTGAATATTAAAATAACTTAGATGGTCTGGTGGTGACCACCAAGTTTCTTCCGAAATAATTCCTAATTCTAGTGCTTTCATTTGAAGAGGACTGTAATCATTTGGAACTATAAACATGATTACGCCTTTTGGGCTCAAAATATTTCTTAATTTTTGCAACAGCTTTTTAGGATCTATAACATGTTCTAATACGTTCTGCATCACGCAAAAATCAAAAGTCTGGTCTGAAGATAATATCATTTTGTCTAAAATATTATATACATCTCCAAATTCAACTTTATTAGCCATGCTAGGATTAAATTTATTAATTGCATAATTATTAAAATCTATACCCTGAACATCCCACCCTTTTACAGCAGCACGGGATAATAAAAATCCTTCACCACAACCGACTTCAAGGAAACGAATATTAGACGATGATAATTCTTTAGAACAACTTTGTTCTAAAGAATAGATAATCATATCAGAATATAGGTGACGATGAGCTATTTCTTTTTCATTATATTCTGTTTCATAACCAGTATTATTAACTATAAAACTATCTTGATAATATGTTGTTTGATAATAATTTTCTAACTCTTCCAATGTTGGCTTTGGCTCTACAGTAACATATCCCAGAGGCTGTTTTACTTTTTGAAAATTATGTTTGTACATAATTAATTACCATTAATCAATTGTAAAATTTTCAGTTAAGCAAAGACACTTTAAATATTAACTTAAGTGTTCGTGCAATATATTCGTATTGGTGCCGCTAAAAACTTGTTGTTTTTTGGCATAAATACGTTTCTCAATAGATATATAACTGGAAAAGTTAGATAAAAAATGCCAAAAAGCTTCTTCTAATTTGGAAAATTTCCCTTTTCTTTTTATCAAAAAATAGCCTGCTTTTAAATCATCAAAACTTAAAGCTCTTTCTGACACCATTGCCAAATATTTTGATTTTATCGAAAGTTGCATATGAATATTTTGCTCTGTTTGTTTTATATTAATTAATTCTTGGAAATTGGATGTTTTATTTTGAAAATCAATTTGGATACAATATTCAAAATTACTTATATAATTTTCAACAATAAAAACAACTATAATTTCTCCATTTTTTAAATTTATATCTTGAAATGTATCATCAAAATATTGATTGACATAACAGCAATAATCGGAGAACAAACTGTAAAATATATCCGGTATATATTTAAAACTTTCTTCCCACTGTATAATATAATTGGTAGTTTTGTAAACATCTTTCCTTCGCCTTAATTGATTCAGGCTTTCGAGCCATTCAGAGCGGGAAGAAAAATTAGGTAAAAATTGTTGGTTATCTAGATTTTCAAGGTCAATGATTTCTCCAACTGGCGGTGTAATTACTTCAATTTTATATCCCTTGCTATCAACAAAATTTTTAAAATCTATGGGAAGAGGTCCAGCAAAAAAATCTGTTTCTGGTAAGCGAAAATATACACAGTCTCCAGCACAAGGTATTACTTTTGAAACATTAAGATAATGAGCATATTTTGCTGCTCTTTCTAAGACAACTTCATTTCTTTTAAGGGTTTCAATATGCTTAAGTGGTTCTGGCATATCAAAGAATGTTGGATAAATACTGGCACTGGAGTAAAAAATAAGTGCAATATCAATACTAAAGTTTTTGCCAATGAACTTTGCTTCTTCATCAGAAAGCATACAGTCATTTTGGTTAAAAACGGTATTTTTATCATCAGATATCAATATCGCACTGTCAGTTGTTGAATAATTACAAAATAGAGTTATTTTCAATTCATGGAAAACATATGTTTCTCGATGATTTAATTCAATAATATTAGTGAATCCCATATCCATTAAAATTGGTTTTATGGGATTTAATTTTCCATATCTTCTAATAATAATTTTTGTATTCCTGTCAAAAATTGATAAAGTTTTTGGGCAAAAATGATCTGGATGGTCATGTGAAATATAAAGAATATCTTGTTTAATATAATCATCTCCAGAAACTGGGCATTCAGGAAATTGCCAAACCATATTGCCGTATATCGGATTATGCAACCACGGATCCATTAGCATACGAGTACCAAAACATCCAACTATTTGGAAAGAGGCGTGGCTATAGTAACGAATTTTCATAAGAATCAAGCTTTCAAAGTATAATATTCGTCTTAAGTTACAGTTAATTAATACGCTTACAGCAAACAATCCACCAACTATGTTTTTCTTTCATATTATTTTTATGCCAATCCCATCTCTCTAAATTTTCTAATTGAAAACCAGCTTCTTTTATTAAATCACGCACAGTTATTTCATCCAAGAAAGTGTAATGAAAACCAGCATAAGCACCCGCTCTTTCATCGAGAAGAAAATGCTCATTTTCCAATTTTTTTCCTAATCCATAAAACCAGTTATCTTTAGTGCGAAAATTTATACATAATTGTCCACCAGGGCATATTAATTTGAGTATAAATTTGAGATCGGTAAGTATTTCTGCAATGGGACGTAAAAATACAACACCCCAGCAAATAACAACATCAAATTTATTTTCACTAAAACCTGAATTACGAAAATCACCGATGACAATATCACCAAAAAGAGGATTTTGCTGATACAATTCTTTTACCCGATCGCCCGCTTCAGAAACTAGCTCAATTCCACTAGCTTTATAGCCAAAATCCATCAACAATTGTAAATGTTGACCAGAACCAAATCCAATATCTAAGCCCTCTTTGGATTCTTGATTATTTATATTATTTGCTCTTATCCTCGATAGGAAACGCACTATATGTTCACTTGGATAATTCAATTTATGCTTTGCTAATTCCTTAGCCGCAAATGACTGATTTTGAGCATTGATTGCTGAAATATTTAATATAGAAGAATTCGTACTCATTAATTACGCTCCATATAAAACTTGATTTTTTGTGCAGCTTGATGCCAAATAACATCAGCTTCTTCCCTTGTTTTACCAGATGTTAATATATAACCATTACGATAACCAGTAGTCCCAGTACGACGTTCTGTAATCATCTCACCTGGTTCGAGAAAACTCTCGACATCAACCACCCCAGGTATGTGTCGCACTTTTTCAATTCCTTCAATTGCTAAAAAACGCCCTTTTGGTGCTGCAAGCATCCGTAAAACAGCTCCGTTCTGATGTGATTTACAAGTGAAACTTACTGGATATCCCAAAGCCATTTGGATTGCCGTATATATTATTTCTACACCTGTCGCAGCAGGAACCATTTTGGCACTAATATTAAATCCAGATGGTCGTCCAGAAATGTCTAAAATAAATATTTCACCAGAATTATTGACGATGATATCTGCATGTAAAATACAGTTTTTTAATCTTAGCGTCCTACATGCTTTTGTCAATATTTCATTGATTTTTTGTTGTATTAATTTAGGTAATGTTGTAGGAGATAAATAAGCATATGGTAGTCTAAATGGGAGTTCTGTTACTTCTTTATCTCTGATTAAAATAATAGAGTGAGTATGATTTGTGACAACGCTATCTATTCCTACTTCCTTACCCAGTATCAAGCTTTCTACAAGTGATTTATCTGATTCTTTACATTTTTGTCTTTGTTCAAAATGCCAAGGTAACCACTGGAACAATTCAGCTTTATCTCTAGCTACAAATACTCCCTGACTACCGCTACCATAACGAGGTTTGACAACTACTGGATATCCTATGTTTTCTGCTGCATTTATCAGTGATTTTTCATCACTTGATTCAATACATTTTGGTGTTGGTAGTCCCTCTGCTGCTAATATTTTACGAGTCAGTAGTTTATCTGTACAAGCTTTTGCTGCTGCTTCAGAAATACCCTTTAATCCAAGTGCATCATTCACCGCTCCCACTGTCGTTAGAATTGCACCTAGAGGAACGGGTAATACACATTTAATATTTAATTCTTTTGCAAGTTGAATTACCTTTGTGCTGTCTCGTAGATCCATCACACTACCTTTGTCTGCTACTCGTAGTCCAATTGCATCAGGGTTACTATCTATAGCTGTCACTTTCAGACCCATTTGTTTAGCAATCTGAATAGCAGGTAGCTGTTCAATTCCAGCACCTATGCATAGAACATTAATCTGAGCATTCATTCGTTTTCCCCATAATTTGAGATATTGAATTTGATGCTTAGTTATTATGAATTAAGTAAGTCTCTTATCTTCGTGACAACGAAATCTTGTGCTTCCTGTGTCAAGCCGTAGTACAAAGGAAGAGAAATTGCTTCCTGGTAATACTCCTCAACTTGGGGAAAGTCGCCACACTTAAAACCTAATTGTTGGTAATAAGGCTGGGTGTGAACTGGAATATAGTGTAAATTCACCCCAATCCCATCTTGACGAAGTTCCTCAAAAACCTGCCGATGAGTTTTGGTAATCTTATCCAGTTTTAATCGAATTACGTATAAATGCCAACTCGATTCTGTGTCTGGATGTTGCCAAGGGATGGTTAATGGTAAATCTTGTAGTAGCTGGTTATACCTTTGAGCTAAAAACCGCCGACGGGAGACAAATTCATCCAAGCGTTGCATTTGACTAACACCCAAAGCCGCTTGAATATCTGTTATCCGGTAGTTAAAGCCCAATTCTAGCTGCTGGTAATACCAAGAACCATGAGATTCTCCTTGCATGAACTCTGAATTGCGGGTAATGCCATGACTCCGTAGTCTAATTAGTTTTTGATACAAATCCTCCTGATTAGTCAACAACATTCCGCCTTCTCCAGTGGTGATAATTTTAACTGGATGAAAGCTCAATACTGTTATATCTGAAAATTTGCAGTTGCCAACAGGTGTTCCTTGATATTTTCCACCAATAGCATGGGAGGCATCTTCAATCACTTTGAAGCCATAACGCTGTGATAAAGAGGCAATCCGCTCCATTTCACAGGATTGTCCTGCAAAATGCACTGGTATTAAAACTTTGGGTAGACAACCTTGCTTTTCTGCCGCAGCTAATTTACCTTGTAGCTCATCTATACTCAGGTTATAGGTGTGGGGGTTAATATCAACAAAATCTACCTTAGAACCACAGTATAAACCACAATTAGCAGAAGCTACAAAAGTATTCGGTGATGTCCACAGGGTATCCCCCTGTCCCAAACCTGTTGCTAGGCAAGCAATATGTAATGCTGCTGTGGCACTGGAAACTGCTACAGCATACTTTGCCCCACAGTAATTGGCTACTGCTTGCTCAAATTTTTCTATAGTTGGACCTTGAGTAATCCAGTCAGATTGCAATACTTCCACCACAGCGTCAATATCTGCTTGGTTAATATCTTGCCGTCCATAGGGAATATAATTACTTTGCATTTATCAGCTTTATTTGAACTTCCAAACCAATATATTTGCCGAATTTAGAGGATTAACACCTATCGCATCTGGCTTGAATTCCAAAATTTCAATATCATTTCTTGACTTTAATAGATAAGTTAAATCACGATTATAGTCATTTATTTCAACGTAGCGATTTCTGAGTATGCCTATTAAAGATTGTCTTTGCTTTAAGTAACTTGGTTCAAAATTGACAATTAAATCAATTTTGTGTCTATTTTCATACATTCCATCAATAAAGCATTGGGCACTTGGTAGTTGTTCTATACTATGGCTAGTTAGAACTAAACTTCTATCTCTAATTAAACTATACTCATTTAAATTGTAGTAATTAAATTTCTTGATATCTAGCCCTAGTAAATGAGCTATTGTCACAGCATTTTCTGAATACTCACCTCCGTATACCTCTGAACACATATTTTTGAGGTATGAAAAATTATAACCGTAACCACAACCAAGTTCACAAATACGTTCTGGATTATATTTTTTGATCACATTGGAAACAAGTGAGTGATAGATTGAAAAAGCAAAACTACAATTAGCTTCAAAAAGTTCTTCGCCAATAGAGAAAAATATATTATCTTTTTCTCCTAGCCCTGCCAATTCTCTTTCTTTTATTTTATAAGACTCTATATCTGTAAATTTAAATTCTCGGAGTGTGCCATATTTATCCTGATTGTATTCCCGTTCTATTTGCTCCAAATCTCTTTGTCTCGAAAAAGATTCGAGTCCGATTAACCTATTAGTCCAAGGATTAGTTGAGGATAAATATTGATTCCAATTAGCTTTTTGCATTTTTTCTTGTCCTCCTCATGGCTTTAACATATCTAACAGTTCAAAACCCTTGAGCCACTCTGTATTTTTATCAGAGCTATACTCAAACCCATCAGGGACAGGTACTCCTTTTTCACCTAAGGCATTGCAAGTATAATCAACCCGATGATTATATTCAATAGTAGGTGTAATTACGTAATGGTCTGGAAACTCCAAAGTCAAGTGTGAAGATTCCCCTGGACACATAACTTCGTGGAGTTTTTCCCCTGGTCGAATACCAATAATTCTGGTGGGTACTCCCGGTGCTAATGCTTCAGCTAAATCGGTAATTTTCATGGAGGGAATCTTCGGTACAAAGATTTCTCCCCCGTACATCCGTTCAAAACCCTTCAATACCAAATCCACACCCCCTTGGAGTGTCAGCCAAAAACGAGTCATGCGGGTGTCAGTAATGGGTATTTCAGAAGTTTTTTCCCGAACTAGTTTTTGAAAGAAAGGTACTACTGAACCTCTTGAACCGACTACATTACCGTAACGTACTACAGCAAAACGAGTGTTCATTTTACCCACTATATTATTTGCTGCTACAAACAATTTATCAGCAGCTAATTTAGTCGCACCGTAGAGGTTAATTGGGTTAACAGCCTTATCTGTAGACAGAGCAATTACCTTCTCTACTCCTTGCTCAATAGCCATATCAATGACATTGTTACCCCCATTGATATTGGTTTTAATACATTCCATCGGATTGTATTCAGCTACGGGAATATGCTTGAGTGCGGCTGCATGGACAACATAATCCACATCTCGCATAGCCATACGCAGGCGATCGCGATCGCGCACATCTCCGATAAAATAACGCATTACGGGAGAGTGAAATTCTTGTGCCATTTCATACTGTTTCAGCTCATCCCGTGAATAAACAATCAGCTTCTGTGGCTGATATCGGCTGAGAACTGTTTTCACAAATTGTTTGCCAAAGGAGCCAGTACCACCCGTGATTAAAATTGATTTACCATTAAACATTGTCTAATTAGTTGTATTAAATATAATTTTGAATACAGATTCCTAGTTAGAGAACTTTACTTCGCCTGAGATGGAGGCTGTTTTTGACCGTCTTGTTTGACCTTCTTCAACCGCTTCAACACAGACTTGTAATCTTCCCTATCAGGTCGTAACTCCACCAACTTTTCCAGAGGAGCGATCGCACCTTTTTCATCCTTGAGAGCTAATCGCAAACGTACCAATCCTTCTAAAGCGGTTTTATTCTCCGGCTCTCGCTGTAAAACTAACTCAAAGCCCTCCGCACGTTGTTTTAAAGAAGATTCCAAAGATGCAGCTTGGGACTGTGACTGCGATGATGTACCGCTCTCAATCGCCTGCTTAATGGCGGGAACCGCCGCAAACGCCATAGAACCAGTAAAAGAGACCAGTGATACCCACCCGACAATCTTTTTTGTTCGCTGCGATCGCTTCTGGCGAGCCAGCATATACTCTTTCTCAGCACTAGCCATATGTCACCCTTAAAAGCTCTTGTTTAAGAGGATACCCACTAACCCCGCCAAACTATCATTCAAGGATAAATTTTTGACTAATTAATTTTAAATACTTAATCATGGATTTGATGAAATCCCTATATAAACGGGATTATGACTACTTTTTTGTACGTAATCTATATTAAATTTTTGTCAAGATTATTGCAGTGGTGGAATGCGATCGCAACATCTGGGTAAGTTATGTATAAAAGTTATATAGCAGACACAAGTGTCACGCTTACTCAGAACTTTTTGGTTATTAGTGAGTAATTTATTGCTCGAACAAATAATTTAATTTCTCAACAATGCCAGCAGCTATAGTGATGAAAACCAAGCTCACAGTAAAGCTTTTACCACAAATTTCGCAGACAAATGATTTAGGTTTTACCCTAGTAGAAATTCTGGTTGTCATGATGATTGCTTCTCTGTTATTTACAATTGCACTCCCTTCTTTTTTGGGAATGGCAAAAAAAAGTAAACAGTCTGAGGCAAAGCAAAATGTAAGTGCTATGAACCGTTCTCAACAAGCTTATTATTTGGAAAATGACAGCTTCGCTACTCAACTGTCTGATTTAAGGGTTGGTATTTCATCCCAAACACAAAACTATAGGTATACCATTTTCCCCAGTGGTGTTAATGCCGTGGTAAATGGAGGCGTATCTATAAAAGGAGCTCTAAAACACTATGGAGGAATAGTCTCTCACAGCCCGATGATTGGTAGCGGGGACTATACAACCATTTCTGTATTATGTCAATCAAAATTTGATGGGGGGAATTCTAGTATACCCACATCTGTCACTATTCCTGCCACTTCTCAACCAGATTGCAGTTTCTTGAGTACTGCCACAGGTTCTTCCTACTCATCTGTAAAATAATTAAAAAATTATATTATCTTTTGCTCCTTAATTTATCATTTATTCTTATAATTGCCTATTATTGGATTGCTGCTTTTGGGGGAGTTCTTTGCTGAATAGCCGCAGACTTTCAGGCAGAGCACCTATTTTTACCAGGATATGCGACTCAAATCACCTAATATTAACCGTTGTACAGTTCCCATATCCCATCGCCATCAGCAGTAATAACTAATTCCTAGGTAGTAATTACCGTACAAAGCCCTATATAGTTGATGTATTTATCAGGATATTTATGGTATATTAAAGTAGTTAAGACTTGCTTTGCCAGCAAAAGCACAATTCTACGCATCGGCAACCATTGCAAAACGGAAAGCAGTTTTGATTAAGTATTTACCAAAGGAAATCTGAATTAAGTTTAAGTTATGACTCAGCAAGTGATTCACCCCATGGTGAAATTGCAGCGTAACGTGCAATCACTCTTGGAATCTAATATTATCAAGCCTACTGATAGCATTTGGAAAATTGCTTTACTATATGGCAATGAATGGCAGTACTGGAAGCAGGAACTGTTAGAATTCGGCTTCACCATGCAAGATCCAGTCAGCGAATTGCTGGTTGTAGAAGCTTGGGATGAAGAGTAAAAAATAGGGAATCAAGAATGGGGAATTGGAAGTTGGGGAAGATATTATTTCTTCCCCAACTTCCCTATAGCAGCATTCTAATTTCTCATATCAAATCCGCTTATTTACTTACCATATTGTCGTCACCTCATCCCGTCCGAACGACTCCCCTCTCCTTAATAACGAATACCTCGCCCTTTAAGGGCGGGGTTTATCCCTATAAGACCTCGTCCTTAAGGACGGGGTTTAAATAAGGAGAGGGGAAGGGGGTGAGGTTTTTGCCGTAACTAATCATCTGGATTTCATATCAAAAATGCCCGCAGACTATAAGTTGTAGGTTGGTTTGAGGGAGGTAGACGCAACAGCAGCTTGGAGCAGAGTAACCCAACTACCAAAAATATTGTTACTGTTGGGTTTGGTTTCGTTCTACCCAACCTACATTTTTTGAGAGGTTAAGCAAGCATCAGTTTTTTACTAAATGGGAGGTGTCAACAATAGCCTGATGGATATCCTGTTCATTGAATGGCAGCATTTATTACAACCATTCTCTGTGGAAGTAATTGTAATTCAAGAAACCTTCCAGTTGTTAGTGACGGCTTATTCTTGTCCAGAACGTCAATACCATACTTTGTCACATATTCATCATGTTCTCACAACAATTAATAATTTACAAAAATATACTCAAAATCTGAGTGCGGTGAAACTTGCAGCTTGGTTTCATGATGTGGTGTATGACACCAGAGCTAGGGACAATGAAGAATGTAGTGCAGACTATGCACAGAAATTGCTAAGTAGTTGGGGCATTTCAGCCACCATTACAAACATGGTTAGCCGTCTGGTTCTTAACACCAAACATCACCAAGCTGATATTGAGGATATTGATAGCCAGGTTTTACTAGATGCCGATTTAGGGATTCTAGGCACTCATCCAGAAGAATATCAAAGATATACACAGGCAATTCGTCAAGAATATGGCTGGATGTCAGAAATAGACTATATCTTAGGTCGTCAGCAGGTTTTAGAGCAATTTTTGCAACGTCAGCAGATTTATTTTACCCCTTTGATGTTTGAGCAATGTGAAAATTCTGCCCGTGCCAATATTCAAGCAGAAATTCAGTATTTGCAGAATTTGGCACATTAAGTAAGTGGGCACAAATAAACCAAACTATGTAACAGAATGTAAAATCGACGGAAAACCTGCGATTGCTGAGTCCTGACGGACACGCTCCGCGTTAAGCGAAGCTATGCCGTAGGCTTTACGTTTCACTACGTTCCACTCGCAATGACATACCTTGAAATTTTTACGCCGACTTACTTAATTAATTAGTCCGAATCTTTTCTTCTACCTTCACCACGGTGGGGTATTTCTGTTTCTGGGGATGCAGTTGCTATGTTTAACCCTCCTTGCGGGAAGTCCCCCGGTGGAGTCTTCGGAACCGGGGGATGAAAGCAAGGGCAGAGACTTGAACTTATAACGAATATATGGTCAGATAATTCTGGTCGCTGACCCACCTGACTGACTAAGAGGCCACCCTTTGGGTATACAAGTATGTACTCGGCAGAGTATGCCCTTCGGGCACGCTAACGCGAACAGGAAAGGAACACGGTCACTGGCAGGCTATAGCCGTAAGAAATGACACCAAACTGTGTTGTGCGTAAAATAATCAAACTGCCTGCGTCAGGCGGGCGGCTGCGCGGGTTCCTCCTTGAGGGGATAAAGGTAGAAATGCCAGAGACGCTGTGTAAGACCATCATCGGGTTTAGTCCCGAATACCTTTGTGGTATCCCCAACGTGGCAACGGCGAGTGAGACGCGTAAAGCCTACGGCATAGCTTCGCTTAACGCGGAGCGTGCGCGTCAGCGCTTAGCCCCTAGTGTAGCGAAGCGAAACTAGGGGTACTTCACCT
>JASJDS010000035.1 GCA_030065055.1 Calothrix sp. MO_192.B10 | reverse complement strand
TAACTGTTTTCTTGTTTGCTTTCCATTCATAACGGCGATGAGCAACGCAAGCATTGTACAAATAGGCATGATTGCGACGTGCTGAAAATAATTTATTTTCTTGTTCCTTATTTGGATACAGTCGAAATGTCTGCCTTCTTGTAGCCAAGAGTTACTCACCTGTTTTATTTGTTTTACTAGATATATTGTCATACAATCAGTTTACCATAGTTTCCGCATATGACTAGAAATTTTTATGACTAAATTGCGTAGAGGCTCACACGTCGTTTTTTCGATTCACCTGCATATTGTTTTTGTCACTAAGTATCGGCATCAGGTGCTAACACCAAACATGATCCAAGACATGAAACAAGTGTTTGAACGTGTCCTCAAAGCTAATAATTCAAAGCTTGAAGATTGTAATGGAGAACCTGACCATGTTCACCTGCTAATTGACTTACACCCAGACAATAATATTTCTGACTTGATAGCTTCTCTAAAATCAGCAAGTAGCAGGATTCTCAGACAAAAGTACAGGTCCCAAATTGACAAACATTATTGGGGTAAAGCAAAACTATGGCATGATTCAAAGTGCGTTGTTTCTTGTGGCGGCGCACCGTTACAAATAGTAAAAGATTACATTCAGCACCAGTCCGGTGGGAGATTGGACAAACTAGGGGCATCGAACCCCTAGTTTGTCCCGGCTATCCATCCCCACCGTATAGACGGATGGGGAATTCCGCCGAATTAGTTAAATATGCGGAACGCCAAAACCCTTGTTCGGTGACGTAGCATTGCTACGTCTCTACATTCTTTTCCACCAGAAGTCTATTATTGAACAATGATTCTACCCTGCACCGAAGCCGCAACCCTCTCCTTAATAAGGAGAGGGTGCCGTAGGCGGGTGAGGTTTTATAACTATTCATCCGCACATGATATAATTCGCGATTTATCCCCTCTGTGTCGAATGGCGCGAAGATAAGCTTAAACCCTTACATTAACTCGTTTCTAGGCTCTGTCTGGAAACCCATTAGGGGAGGCTCTGCCTCCAGATTTAACAGGAGGCAGAGCCTCCCGAAAATGCATTACAAGGTTCTACCTTGTAAAGAGAGTCTGGAAAGCCAGATTTAACAAGGTTTTTCCCTTATCTTAGTGCCATTCCCCTCTGTGGTTTTCAACAATTGCTATGCTCTTCATATCGATGGTGATCATAGTAATTCTTTTCGTAATCTTTATAGTTCCGAGGATCTTTATGATAGTACCTGTTATACCGCCAGTGGGTATAACGTGCCATATCATCAGCTGTTGTTAGGGTCGGAACCACAGAATGAACATAGTTTCCCTGCTCATCTGTAATTGGCAATCGGGATGCCATATCTGCACTTACCTGTTGCAAATGACTGGGATTATTATGTCCCATACCATTTTCCTCATAAGGTGGTGGATTATTACTAACGGGAGGTTTTACCCCTTTTAATGGATCGTCAGTACGGGGAGTTGTGCGAGTTAATACTCCCCCTACATGAGGTGCAGCAGCATCTCGAGCTGTAAGACTAGTTAAGCCAAAGCGTTTTTCAACCGTCGCTAAAATGGAAGTGTGATCGAAGGGGGTCAGGGTTGATTGATTATCTTGATTGGCTGAAAAATCTGACTTTTGAACGCGGTACACCGTACCAGCCTCAATCCAAGGAGACACCAAAATGGTAGGAACGCGAACACCAAAACGATTGAACTTAAATCCATGTATTTCAGGACAATCCTTTGGTTCCATCGCATTCTCAGGGGGAGATACATGATCGTAGCAACCGCCATGTTCGTCGTAAGTAATAATCAATAATACTTTCTCCCAGATGCTTGCATGGCGCAGTACTTGGTAAATCTGCAACAGAAATTGTTCTCCCTGGGACACATTATAATTGGGATGCTGACTGTTTCCATGAACACCCCATGCTGGACATAAAAAGGTGTAGCGAGCTAAATTCCCCTGTTCCACATCAGATTTGAAATCATTAAAGTTGCCAAACTTCCCGTGGACTGGTTGTTCTGGAATAGCTTGCAGACTTCTTCTAATCAAATGAGGAGAGGTATATCCATAGATACCCCAGGGAATTTGAGCATCTTCCAGCCGATTAAAGATGGTTGTGGCTGTATAAATTTTATCGTGGTCATCTAGTCTACCTTGAGAAGTAGCCATATGTACAAAGCCACGATTCGGCATTGTTTCAGTGGGGACAGAACTGTACCAATGGTCACATACGGCAAATTCCCGAGCCAAGGTTGATAGAACGGGTAATTGCTCAGGGGTAAAAATACCCATGATGCTATGCTCTGTGGTGCCTTTAACAATAGGCCAGCTTCCTGGTTTTTTGGCATTATCCTTTCTTTGCCAACCCAAGGTGTAGCCAAAATTCTTGATAAATCCTTGATTGGTTGCAGTTGTTCCAGCAGGAGGTGTATGATGATTGCCAAACAGTTGCTCATTAGTATTAAAATACCCTTCACCTGGATCTGCACCTGGCCAAAAATAGGGATTTTGATCGTCCGGTATGGGAAACACTCGAATCATGTTTCCATTACTGTCGGGATTAGCTTCTTTTCCCGTCAACCCTTCGTATGGATGCCCTAATGGTGACACATTATTGGTATCTTGATACAAGAAACCCAACATATGATCGAAGGATCGATTCTCCAGCATAATCACAACAACATGATCGATTTTTTGCAGATTTTCAGCAGATGTATCCATAGTGTCCTCTCTTAATTACTTTTAACATGTGGGTTACTTAGGGAAATCTAGTCATACTCAGACGAAGTCAGCAATATTATTGACTCGAACTGCTACGATAGAACACAACTTGGTATTAGCGATGCTTTCTATTCTGGAGATGGGAATAACTTTAGCAGATAATTGGGCGATCGCAGTCTACATCCTTTGATTAAGACTTAATTCAAACAATAAAATAAAAAGGATTAGGTAATTTTACGGTCATATCTGCAAAATCTCCCTTAATGTCACTATATTGGTCTCCCATATTTAGGAGAATTCTATACCCTCTTTGGATCAGACTCCAGCGAGCGGCGGTTTTGTAAGTTGCTGCTTCTGGAAAAACTAAAAATTGATTCTTTTCAGAAAATCGTGGTTCAGTAAAAATCTCATTCCATCCTTGATATCCACTTTTAGTCAAGTTATCCTCAGTTATTTGTTTTTGTTCGGGATGCCGACCTGTGATAAAGAAAATATCAATATTTCTTTCCTTAGCCAAGTCAAACAGCTCTAATGTTTTAGGTATTGCTGGAGCACAGGCTTGTGCAACCCATTTATCCCAAGAATCAGCATTGTATGGATTGGCAGGATTAACCAGGTTCCAATCATTTGAAAGGGTGGTTTCATCAATATCCAAAGTTATTGCTGGGGATTTCACTTCAATCTCAGCACATGTCATATTTTTAATATGGTCAATTGCCAGCTCCCCAGCTCGATTTAAGTCTTCATCATACTTTCCACTATTATGATAATCAATTAACAATTCTAACAGTTGCTCTCTACTCTCTTGATGATGGAATTTACTTAGTGCCATGCTCTATATCCTTGATTTTCTTAACAACAATGAGCAAAATCAAGTGAGTTTATATACAGTATTAACACTTATGGCAGTATGATTGCCATAGTTAATTCATAAAAATTGATATATCCTTTATTCTTGTCCAAGGAGAAATAACCAAAATGACTCATGTGACATTAGAACAGGCTATTGCTAAGGTTCCACTTGCCATTCAATCGGAGTTAAGGACCATTCTTGACCAACATGCTGTAATTGACTCAAGTGTTATCACCTCTTGGCTCGATCGCCTTGGCATTGATATTGATACATTAATGATTGAGTTACTACCCGTGGCCGCAATCTATGCTAGGGTACCAATATCGAATTTTTACGTAGGAGCGATCGCTCTTGGTAAACCAAAGTCTAACAGTGAGGTGGATTCTGGAAATCTTTATTTTGGTGCCAATATGGAATTTGTGGGACAGGCACTTAGTTTCTCAGTTCACGGAGAACAGTCCGCCACCACCAATGCGTGGTTGCACGGAGAGACAGGTTTGCAAGCCTTAGCAATCAATGCTGCACCATGTGGATATTGCCGACAGTTTTTATACGAGATGGCAACTGTAAATCAGGATTTTGTCATTCTCTTGAAAGCTAACAAGGCACAATCTGAGCAAACTTATACTTCAAATATACTCCCATATTTTCTCCCAGAGGCATTTGGACCAGCGGATCTTGGACTCAAGGGTGGATTAATGGAAACAGTATTTCATGGTTTAGAAACTTGTTCCACCGATGATGTTGTGCTTGCTGCTCTATCCGCTGCCAATCAAAGTTATGCTCCCTATACGAAAAATTTTGCGGGGGTAGCGTTAAAAGACTCCCATGGGAATATATTTACAGGTCGGTACGCTGAAAACGCTGCCTATAATCCATCCATGTCTCCGATGGAATCTGCTCTAACCTATATGAATATGAATAAATCTCCTCAATCACTATTCGACATTTGTGATGCTGTTTTAGTTGAAGTGGAAACTACCATTAGTCAAAGACCTGTCACTGAAGCCGTACTTTCTTCCATCTCTCCTAGGGTAGTGCTGAGGTACGTCCCTGCAACTCTCTCAAGTAATAAGTAATAAGTATGTTCCAGGCTCTTGTTACAAGGTTCTACCTTGTAATGAATTTGAGGAGGCTCTGCCTAGTGCCGCTTCGCGGAAGTCAAAAGTCAAAAGTCAAAAGTCAAAAGTATTTTGTTCTCTAGCTTTGACGTTTTATAAATGGTTGCTTTATTTCCGCCGTGCTGTACTAGTGCTTTGTCCCATTAATTTTGACGAGTCGCGGTGTGAGCGATCCCCGACTTCTATCCTAGGAATTGCTACAATGTGCGGATATTGATTCAGAAGTCGGGGATCTGTTATCTAGCCATCAGAACTAATGAAAAAGACCACTAGAAACGAGCGGACACCTCAACTAATAAATATCTACCAAGAAATCCGATCGCTTTGCGTAAGTTATGGATATTATTAATACATTGTTTCAGTATTCATGAATACATTATTAATTTAATATTAAGAACATATATGTAATCTTTCTACTTGCGATAGGCTCAAAAAATATACAAGCTGGAAATATTATGCAGTGTTGTGCAGACCATACTTACTTAGGTGTTGATTGTTTGTCAAAAACCAAACACAAAACCTGATAATATCCTCAACTCTGCACTATGTATTTCCCGATGGAGGAGACAGAGTAGAGTTATGCATTTTATGGGGGTATTAGGTTATGAATTATCGCCCACAACAGGGGCACGAGAATTTAAATAATCAAAGTCAGGCTCAATCTGGCAATGATTCAGATATCCAACAGTTTGTTCAGGCTTCCGAGATATTAACGGGGTTTTCTGCCTTCGACCTCTATGGGACAGGCCAAGTAATACCCTATTACCTATTTGTGAAAGAATTGGCACCCCAGGCATTATCGCAACTCCTGGTGTGCATGGAGAATTTACCCCAGGAAGAGGAAGAGCGTGATTTCATCATCCGGGCTAAAGTATTGAGCGATCCTGTCCTTGGTCCCCTCGCCCGTCGTTTAATCAAGCTCTGGTACTTGGGTGAGTGGGATGGTGCCAACCAGAATCAGCTGATTCTCTCAGCAGAATCCTATCAAGAAGGCTTGGTTTGGCAAGCGATTGGGGCACATCCCCAAGGGGCTAAACAGCAAGGGTTTGGTGCATGGGCCGATCCCCCTGTTCAATTGTAATTTAATAGTTCTCAAGCAAGACCCAATTCAAGCAAGGAAAAGTTAATGAAGTTCATCTCGCCAGAGCAAGCTTCACGGCGGAGCTATGATGTTGTAATTGTGGGTGGAGGGATCACCGGATCAATTGTTGCTAAACAACTTGCAAATGCCAAGAAAAGTGTACTAATTGTTGAAGCTGGAACCGGTGGAGATATCAAATATAGTGGTTATCTGAAGTTTCTGCACAAGTACTATCGATCAACTGCAAAAATTCCCAATGCTCCCTATCCCAAAAATCCCAACGCACCTGAACCGACTGTTCTGGACCCCACGCCAATCCAACCAGGACACCCCAGTGATAAAGGCTACTTTGTGCAAATGGGGCCCTTGCCGTTTCGGAGTTCCTATACGACCTATTTGGGCGGCACAACATTACATTGGCTGGGAACAGCATTGCGTATGTTGCCCGATGACTTTGCAATTCATAGACGCTATGGTGTAGGGCGGGATTGGCCGATTACCTATGAAGAATTACGACCCTACTATGAAATGGCGGAGAAAGAGTTAGGGGTCTCTGCTAATGTACAAGAACAGACCTATAGTGGGGTTAAATTTGACGATGGGTATGTGTATCCAATGCATGGGCTACCCAAAAGCTGGAGTGATCAATATATTGCTCGGGCAGTTGATGGTCTTGAGGTTGCAGGAATAGAATCCGATGGGCAGCCCCTTACACTCAAAGTTCGTGGAACACCGGCCGCCCGGAACGGGATTCCCAATGATCAGTATGAGGGGGGGAAGGGATATCAACCTAGGGGTGCAGCCGGCGATCCAGGTATTGGGCACCGGTGTATGGGAAATAGTAGTTGTGTGCCGATTTGCCCCATTCAGGCGAAGTACAATGCCCTGCGAACTTTATCCAGTATTAAAGATGATTCTGTTGATATTTTGACTCAATCTGTGGCCACTCGGCTAGTGATTGATTCAGCATCTGAGTTAATTACGGGGATTGAATGCAAACATTATGAAACACCTAATTCTCCCACTTATAAGGTTTGGCGGGTTCAAGGGAAACGATATGTACTTGCTGCCCATGCCGTTGCCAATGCCGTTTTGCTTTTAGCTTCAGGGGCTTGCCAGTCCAGTGGGTTGGTTGGTCGGCATTTAATGGATCATCCCGAACTACTGACCTGGGGACGAGCAACTCAACCATTGTGGCCATTTCGGGGTCCCCTATCGACATCCGGGATTGAAGACCTCCGTGGCGGCAGCTTCCGGCGAATTCACGCACCTTTTCGCATGGAAATGGGGAATGATGGCTGGTCATGGCCGGCGGGTGCTCCCAGTAGTGATGTGGTTAACCTGGTTGACAATGGCAATCTATACGGTCATAGATTGCGTCAACGCCTCCACAATGATGTGAGTCAACAATTTCGGTTTGGAATTCTTGTAGAACAACTCCCAGAGTACGACAATCGTGTCACCCTCGATCCAGCCTACCTAGATGCTCTGGGCAATTTTCGCCCTGTAATCCACTATAATCTCTCGCCCTACACCAGAGCAGGATTCGCCAAGGCACGTCAAGTCTCCCAGCAAATTTTTCAGCGGGTTGGGTTGGCAGATTATTCCCAATATTCTACCACTGACCCTGGCTATTTTACCTATGAAGATCAAGACTATGTATTTCAAGGAGCTGGTCATTTTGCCGGAACTCACTGTATGGGCACAACGCCCCAAAATTCCGTGGTGAATCCTCGTCAGCGGGCCTGGGACCATGCAAATCTCTATCTGGTTGGTTGTGGGAATATGGTGACTCTGGGAACATCTAATCCCACCTTAACCGCATCAGCTCTAAGCTTTTGGGCAGCAGAGAATATCCTTGCCGATCTTCAGGAGAATCTACTCCCAGATCTGGACGGAGATAGTGGGAGGTTGGAAACGTCATGAGAACGATTGATGTACAAGAAGCTACCAATCGCATCTATGATGTTGTGATTGTGGGCGCAGGGTTTGCCAGTGCAATTTTATCAAAAGAACTAGACCGAGCCGGGTGTTCTGTCCTAGTGCTGGAAGCAGGTGTGGGACATGAAGATGACTTTGGAAAATATCTCCGCCATTTACACAGGTTCATGCGATCGCCCGCTAAAATTCCCAATTCGCCCTTTCCAACTAGTGCAAATGCACCACAACCTTTAGTGACAGATGTCCACCCCATTGCCCCTGGGACCTTGGATACCGCAGGATATTTTGTCCAGAAAGGCCCCGTTCCCTTTGAAAGTACTTATACCCGCCGTCAAGGTGGGACATCATTGCATTGGTTTGGTAGTTGCCCGCGTATGCTACCTGAAGACTTTGTGATGCAAACTAAATTTGGACGTGGGGTTGACTGGCCAATTACTTATGAAGATATATTGCCTTATTATACTAGAGCTGAAGAATTAATCGGGGTTTCTGCGGATGTTGAAGATCAAACCTATCATGGGATCTTCTTCCCGGAAGGGTATGTTTACCCCATGCATAAGATACCCCAGAGTTACCTGGATCAATGGTTTATTCAAGGTTTAGCAGGGATGACTGAGTCAGAAAATGGCGATCGCCATGAGGTGCTGATCCGCAGTATTCCCCAGGCTAGGAATAGTATTCCCAATCAATTGTATAATCAAGGTCGAGGCTATAAACCCCAGGGAGCAGTAGGTAATCCCGGTGTGGGACTACGATGTATGGGAAATTCTAGCTGTTTGCCCATCTGTCCCATCCAAGCTCGATACAATGGGTTAAAAACCTTTATCCAAACTAAAGATGTTGAGGTACTCAATCAAGCCGTTGCTTCCCAGCTAGATATAGACCCAGAAACAGGTCGGATTACAGGAGTAAAGTGCAAGGTCTGGTTTGAGAATTCCAGTCCTGAACATCGTCCCATTACCGTTCGCAGTTCCGTGGTGATTTTGGCCGCAAACGCCATTGAAAATGCCAAGTTATTATTAGGGTCTGGAGCTTGCCAAACCAGTGATCAAGTCGGTCGGAATTTGATGGATCATCCAGCAATTCTGTCCTGGGGATTAGCACCACAAAATATTGGAGCCTTTCGCGGACCTGGATTGACATCAACATTGGTCACCTATCGAGGTGGAGCATTCCGCAAAAATCGTGCCGCCTTTGTATTTGAGATTGGCAATTGGGGGTGGAACTGGCCCAAAAACGCGCCCAATGAAACCGTTAAGGCGTTCATTGACCAAGATAATCTATATGGCGGTTTACTCCGGCAGCAAATATCCCAAACCATTCCTCGGCAAGTACGGGTGGATTTGATGACGGAGCAACTTCCTAGCCCATCCAATCGAGTTACCCTAGATTCAGCCTGGGTAGACCAATTAGGGAACCATCGCCCGGTGATACAGTATGCCGTCGATGACTATACCCAGGATGGTATGGTTTTTGGCCGTGCCTTCACCCAACGCGTGTTTCAACGTCTGGGTATCGAAGATTACACCACCTATAGCGACAGCGATCCTGGCTATTTTACCAAGAATGGTGAACCTTTTGCCTGGAGTGGAGTTGGCCACATTGCCGGAACTCACCGGATGGGCACATCTCCCCAAGATTCTGTGGTCAATCGAGATCAGCAGGCTTGGGACCATGACAACCTATATGTGGTGGGGTGTGGTAGTTTTCCTACCCTAGGTACATCAAATCCAAGTTTGACCATGGCAGCCCTTGCCTGTGCAACAGCAGAGAAAATTGTGACGAGGATAAAAACATGCCAGAGTTAACTGCTGCGGTTCTGGAAGCAGCGACTAAAACCCTCCAAACCGAAGGATATGTCTCCCTTGAGGTGAAGGATGATTTGGATGGGGAGCTAAAGGATGTACGCACCCATCTGCAAAATGCCCTGAAGATTGAGCATACCACCATTCCCATTTATCTGAATATGCTCTATACCCTCAAACCTGGGGCATCATGGCGGGTTTTGGAATGTATTCGCTCGGTGGTGATTGAGGAAATGTTGCATTTTGTCCTAGCTGGGAATGTGCTCAATGCCATTGGAGGAGAACCTCATATTTATTACCCCCAGTTTATGCCGGATTTTCCCACCTGGCTGCCCTATAAGGTGGATGGAGCCAAGGTGAGCCTGCTTCACTTTTCCCCAGAAGCCGTTGATCAAGGGTTATTGATCGAGCGTGCTGCTTACATTCGAGCCGAAAAAGTCCTCCAGGGAGTTGACGAGGGCATGACCATCGGTGAATTTTACACCTACATTGAATCAAAAATCAGGGCATTGGTGCAAAAATTTGGAGAGAAATCCGTCTTTTGTGGCGATCGCAACAAACAAGTGACTCCCCATCTTTACTACTATGACGGAGGAGGAGCCATTGTTGAGGTGTATAATCTAGAGACTGCGATCGAAGCCATGCAGATCATCAAAGACCAAGGGGAAGGTGCCCACCACGGAATCTGGACGGGGGAGAGTCAGGTACTCGCCGGTTATCCAGAAGTTGCTCACTATTTTCGTTTCAATGAATTGAAGCAAGGTCGTCTCTACCAGCATGGAGACACAATTAAGACAGGACCCACTGGAGAGGCGATTCAGGTTCCCTGGGAAAATGTTTACCCGACTTTTCCCAATGCCAAACTCAGGGATTATCCAGAAGGAAGTGAGGTACGACTTTATATTGAAGCCTTTAACCGCAAATATAGTGAATTGCTCTGTCTTCTAGAATACGCCCTCAATGGAAAACCAGATCGGCTCCTGGAAAGTGTGGTACGTATGTGTGCCTTACGGTCAGACTATGAACCCATTGTTCGTAACCCCTTTCCTGGCAAACCAGGATACTTTGCAGTTCCTACCTTTGAATTTGTAGGTGGACTCACATGCCCCCCTTCCTCCCAGGATACAACCTCGTTTAAGACCCTTAGCCAATTATCCGCGCAAAGGAAACAGCATGAACCCCAGCACTAACTCCAATCAAGAGACGCTCCACGCTCTCCAACAGGCTTATAGCCAAGGGAATTTAGATGCAGCCCTTGCCTGCATGGATAAAAATATTATTTGGGATATTTCTGGTCCAGCTAGTATTCCCTATACCGGTGTCTATTATGGGCATGTAGGCTTTTCCGCCTTCTGGACAAAGTTGGGGCAAAGCGTTGCCATTGGCAAAGCGGGCATCCACGAGCAATTTTTCAATGGCGATACTGCGGTAGCAATCGGGGGAGAAGAAGGTACGGTCCGTGGGAATAGTGTCCCCTATCACTATGATTGGGCTGTCTTCTATCGGTTTAATGCCGATCATAAGATTGTGGTGATGCGGCAGTATTACGATCCAAGTCGCATTCAAGCTGCCCTCAAGGCTGAACCCTACCCTCAATCCAAAGATTAGGGGCTAGTACTCCACCACATTAATTCTGAGAGGTCGCAGATCCCCGACTTCTTAAAGGATACCAATGGCGAATCAGGGGTATCACCCTCTTGGGAGTGGGGGAGTGGGAGAGTGGGGGAGTGGGGGCAGAAAAAACAAGTCCAAATTATGCCAATAATCCCTAGTTTTTAACCTAGTGAGGGGTTATACCCACTATTCGCCAGCAGCATCCTTAAAGAAGTCGGGGATATAAACACCCACGACTCGTCAAAATTAATGCAACGCACCGTGTTCCGCCACATTAGTTCTACGGGGTAGAGGAATGAACCACAGAGGCGCAGAGAGCGCAGAGAAATAAAAGGAGGAGATAAGTATAGAAGTTAGTTTACCCCGCAAAATTAATGTGGTGAAGTACTAGCAACTGTAAAGATGTTTCATCTTATCATCGATAACCGTCATATTTATTAGGAGAATTCTCATGACTTCAGTGGGAAAACCATTACCATCCGTTCCTTATCCTTTCACGATGCCGTTTTACTACGCATCATTGACAAATATTGGTGTATTTTACCTTGTCCCTGGTGAGCGGGTCATGCCTTATCTGGCAAATACCGGTTTAAGTCCTGCCCTCTTTGAAGGGCAAGCACTAGTTAGCTTTAACTTCCAACTGTATGCGGGGCAGTTCTCCGCTGGCATTGATACTCCCCCGGAAAAATGGTCAACATCGGGGGCGGGCTTAACCCAAGAACTGGAATTGAACATTGTCTCCTATCCAACGGAACGGGCGGATCAGGTTGCCGAAGTGACCTTTTCTCAGTTTATGTTAGGAGATGAGCAATCCAAGCTCCTGGGAAATCATCGAGTCCATGTGCCCTGTGATGCAGATGTTGCGATCGAAGCAGGTAAGACCCTGTTTGGAGAACCAAAATTTAAGACAACCTTTGGTGTTAATCTACCCTCCCCCAACCCCGTGCGACAAGATACCTGTCCCTATAAGCCAGAATGGGTGGAAAAATGGGGATTTCGAGTTAACGATCCCAAAGATAGCAATAAGGCTATTTTTACTTGTATTGTCGATCTATCAGGTTTAACAAAGCTGCCTGGGAATTTTTCACCCATTACTGAATATGGAACCTTTGAAGGGCAGATGATTGGTTGTCGATGGAACATTCTTCAGCCAATGGAAACCTGTTTCTTAACATCTGAAACTGCCTCACGAGTTCATTTAGTTTTAGGGGAAAGCGATCATCCGATGAAAGCAGATATGGCAAAACTAATAGGAGACTCACCCGCCTCCGCTGTTCGGACTTTTAATTCCGCCCCTGCAGCAATTCAAAGTCGAGCCTATTACCCATAACTGATAACCCAAAATGCGGCGTTGCTCCCATTGCGGGATGATTTATCTCACGCTCCAGACGCAAAGACGCAGAGAAGATAAGATTTCCATACTCCCAGGAGGTTTTAGATGAGCGAGGTTGATACTCTTTACTTTAAGTCCCTTTCCCAGGTTCAGAACCAAACCTTTGACTACATTGTGTTGGGCGGTGGTGCCTACGGTACAAGTTTTACCCATCGGATGTTACAACTGGATGCCAATGCTAAGATTCTGGTGGTGGAGAAAGGCAATTATCTCATTGCTGAACATATTCAAAATTTACCACCAACCTATGTCAAACTGAATACAGAAGTTGGTATTCGTCCTTGGAAATACACTGGCGACGACAAAAATTTGAATTTTATGCCTCAAATACCCTATGTGGGAGGACGGGCATTATTTTGGAACGCTTGGGTTCCCCAACCTGATAAAACCGAGATGCCCGATTGGCCTGAAGATGCCATCAAGTCTTTACGCCCGGAATGGTATGAAGCGGGAAAATTCCTCGGTAGACGCTACTCATTAAAGCTACCTGGCAATGACAATGAAGCTTTAGCCGCAGCCATGCGTAATCGACTCTTTGCAGGATTGAAAGAGATTGATACTGCAACACCCATGGGAGACCCTAGAGGCCTGGATTCTGCCATGGCTACTGGTCAAAATGTTCCCCCAGAGGAATGGGCAAAGTTTTCGCCCATTACAGTGTTAGTGGAGGATATACAAGCACATCCCCAACGGCTGGCAGTAGTCGTCAATGCTGAAGCCCATCGACTAGTGGCCACTGATGGCAAAATTACTTGCATCGAAACCACTGCTGGCACAATCAATGTGGGGAATGCTCAGGTTCTTTTGGCCTGTAATACTTTAGAAGCGGGTTTCTTAATGGCTCGTTCATTTCCCAAAAATCCCTTAGTTGGGAAAAATTTGAGTGGTCATATCCGCTCCTGGTTAGCCCTGCGGGTGCCGGTGGGGGAAATGCCAGCCTTGACAAATCAGCTACAGGCGATCGCTCTCTACCTATCAGGGCGATCTACAATGGGACGGCTACTCCATACCCATATTACCGTTGTTCATAACCCTAAACCTGCTGAATCCAAGGATATCTTATATAAGATTCTCCCAGATGCCTCAACGCCCCAAGCGGTAGCAACCTATCAAGATCCCAAGTATGCCGTGATTATGCTACATACCATGGGTGAATTTTTAGGCGAGCCGAATGCTGATTCCTGGAATTATGTAGGGGTTGATGGGGAAGGGAATGCAATTGTACATGTGACCATGCGTCCTCAGGATCAAGAATTCTGGAAGATTATGGATACAACCACATTTCAGATTGCCAATGTATTGTCCAATGGAGCTGCGGTTGAGTACCAGCATGAAGATGGCTCCTGGCAATCTACCCCTCCAACTTCGATCCATAACCATGGATTAGTCCACTCAGCCGGAACACTTTGGATGGGAACCGATCCTGAGACTTCGGTAACAAATCCTCGGAGTCAGGTTCATTTCCTATCTAATCTTTATGGTGCTGGGAGTATGGTCTTCCCTCGCCCTGGCTCCTGGAATCCTACATTGACTGGGGTTACTCAAGTGTTTGCTCTAGCCCGATATCTTGCCGCAAATAGGCAAGGATAAGGAAAATTGCAGAATTGAAATTACCACGGTAACTGACAATTCATCATTAACGGATGTGATTACAGTATCAACGGATGTGATGAAAATATTTGTCATATCGCAGATCCATTGTAGGGGCGCTGCGGCTTGCGCCCTCATCATTGGTAAGCACATATCTTGCACCAATGAAGTGGAAGTGTAAGGTGGGCATTGCCCACCCTACTATAAAATAATGTCTTCAGGCTCTGATTTTCTCAATAATCTTGTGGTGCAAAAATGTGAATCAGATTCTTTTCAGAAACCACTTCATATTACATCCAGTTAAACACTGAGAATTAAATGTAAATTGGGTAGTGCCAAAAATAAACCAAAGGTAACAAGATGGGTATTAAGCGAAAATTTACGATCGATCGAACCAAAATTCCCCGTTCCTACCGGGAATATATCGAGATACTTCGGGATCGCGGAGAGGCCGTTGAGATTAATGATGAAGTGGATTGGTATTTGGAGATGGGTGCAATTCTTCGTCATGCCAGTGAAACAGTTGCTCCCTACCCCATATTTAATCATGTCAAGGACAGTCCTGGTTTCCGGGCCAGTGAATTAGGACCGACTTGCAGTCGCGTGCCAGGTAAAAGGTGGCAACGTTTAGCCCTACTACTGGGCTTACCCGATGACGCAACACCAGTGGAAATGCAAGATCCCCTTTTGGATGCAAAATCTGAGCCTTCTTACCCACCGGTGGTTGTCAGTTGCGAGCAAGCTCCCTGCAAACAAAATTGCTGGCGGGGTGATGAGATTGACTTAAATAAACTGCCAGCTCCATTATTGCATGATGGTGATAAAGGACGCTACCTCCAAACTGCGGGGGCAATTATTGTGCAGTCACCAGAAGGTGAAGTTCCTCCAGATGATGCACTGATCCTGGGAGATAGATGGACAAATTGGTCCATTAGTCGGGGGATGATTGTCAATAAAAATACCATGACCGGGTTGTGGTTACCCTTTCAGCATAATGGGATGATTTATGATATGTGGAAAAAACAAGGAAAAGATTGTCCCTTTGCGATCGCCTTTGGGGTTCCTCCAGTTGCGGCGGTGCAATTAGCATCGGCACCACCTGCTTGGCATGATGAATATATATATGCCAGTGCTTTGTTAGGTGAAGGTCTGGAAATGGTGAAATGTGAAACCAGTGATTTACTAGTACCCGCCAGTAGCGAAATTGTTGTGGAAGGGTTTGTTTCTGCAACCCAAAAAAGTATTGAAGGACCCTTTGGGGAATTCCCAGGGTATCTTTCCGATGAGTCTCACGAAGAACCCACTGCACATATTACTTGTGTGACATTTCGGGATAACGCTATACTTCCCATCTGTACCCCAGGCATTCCCATTGATTCTACCCTAATTAATGGTGGCTTTTTTATTGCTTCTAATGCTGTAGAAATCTTACGTCAAGGTGGAATTCCGGTGATTGATGGCATTTCTCCCTTTGAAGCATCATCCCACTGGTTAGTAATTCGTGTGCCCGATAGCTGGCATAAAATTACAGGGTTAACGGTGAATGACTTCATCGATAAAATTGCCAATGTCTTTTGGACACATCATGTGGGCAAGACTTGTGCCAAATTGATTGTGGTGGGTGAAGATATTCCACCTGATAATATTGACAAGGTTGTTTGGGCATTGGCAACCCGCAACAATCCTGTATTAGGCGTTTATCACTATCCCCAGTATGATTCTGAAGGAACTGGATTACAGGTATATTTAGATGTAGCAACCAAGCTCCGAGGGCGGGGAGGACTCGTAATCTATAGTTGTCTTCCCATTCAGGAACAAGTTGGTCATCCTTTAGAGCCGGTGCTATCGTTTGAGACTAATTATCCTCAGCCGGTGAAGCAAAAAATTCGAGAAAAATGGGCCGTTTGGGGATTTGCAGAAGGAAGAAATTAGGCCATATTGTTGAGTACAAACCATCAACGTTAAATTTTTTTTACCTGGAAAAACTGTCCTACACCCAATATATTGGGTATAGGGCGGTTTTTCCTAAGGCTGCCGGATTTTGACACGTTAGACCCAACCCTCTATAAAAATAAAAATTTTTACATATTTACAGCTACAAATCATTTATTTAGAGTTACTATTATAAAAAATACATTTTTTAGGGTAGTAACTGGTGAACAGACTTAATATACCCACACTTGAGCAAATTTCTGCTGGTCTAATCAGGGTTCAAGCACGTCAGGGGAAGCTTTATCCTTACCCTCAAGACTTGCAACTGGGTTACGACAAGGTAGTTTTGGCATTTCTAGTGGGTGCTAAACCAGAGGATGCACCAGCTAGCGTTCCGAAGTTTTACGAACTTTGCGAGCAGCCCTTTGAAAAATGGGGAGTGGGAATTGACGACGACATAGACTTAAGCGACTCTTTGCTTTTTTTGGGGGAACCCACAGAATTAACAATTGAGTTAGCAGAAGCTTTTGGTGGGAGTGTACTGAATCAAGAGCAAAAGAAAATTGCAACTATATTACTCCAACACTGTCAGTCGCATCCTCAAGGAGTGAAAATTTACACTAAGTTCCGAAGGTTTATTGTTGAGCATCCTGTTTTGTCGAACCAGGAGTTTGTAGAAGCAAAAGGGAACTTTGGACTGGGTGTTGGGCTATCGGATTTGTTAGACGAATGCTACGAACCTGTACCCAGTTGCTACGAGTTACAGGGAAACTTTTACGCTTGTCCGTACTGTCATGCACTGGCATCTATCAATCAGCAAGGACAAGTAATTGCTAACCCCAACTGTAATCGCTGTCCACCCGGACGCAGGCTCAAGCGAAAAGTAAAATTACTTGGTGAGCACCTAAAACTCAAACGTGGAATCGAACGCTTTTGGTTTTACCCTGGACGTGCGGAAATTCGACTGTACCAAAAGTTAGTAGATTTGGGGCTGGAGGTAGAACTGTATCCAGAGTGCGATCGCTATGACTTAAAAATAAAGTTTCCCGATGGTGAGGTATGGGCACTCGATTTGAAGGATTACTCTAAACCCTATCTATTAGTTAGGAATTTGGGTGATGAACCAATACCCAGCGAACCATCTTGGGATGTTGCATATATTGTCATCCCTGCGGAGCGAAAAAAAGACCGTCCTGCTTATCTGAAAGAACTGAAATCACGATGGCGGTGGGAGAATGTTAAACCCGTCTTCGATGATGCAGTTTTTGCACTAGCCAAGAAAAAAGTGGGCGTGGCGAAAGTGAAGTTACAAGATCCGGAGACTGGTGTGGAAAGCAATACACATCCAACTAAAAGCAAGGAAAGCGACACTAGCAGAAAAGGCGATACAAGTCTTACTAAAAGTAAACGGGGTGAGGAAAAGAGTACAAAGCGCGGTAAAAGTCCCAATCAAAACAAGGGGAGAAAGACATGAAAGCAACAAGGTCTTGGCGCTACAAAGCTACAAAATCCCTACAAAAACACACAAGCTTACATAAAGACCAGATTGAAGCATTGCTCGATTTGGAATTATGTCTGTTTGCGATTGAAAAGTTGGGTATTCAATCTGAAATTGATACAGCAATTTCTGTATGGTTTCTAATTTCTAATCGGTTTTATTTGTTTCCACGAATAACTTCCTTAGTAAAGACAGCAGAGGCGAAAAGAACGCTATTCAATCTCAGGCAGTTAGTTCCCTATTTAACAAACCAAGATGTTACAGAACAGTTGCTAAAGATATACAATCAAATTCCCTCAAAGTACCGAGCTTACGATGTTGATGATAAGACTTATCGGTTCGCTCGAAAATCCATGCCTTCTATCTGGGGCAACCGTTTTGAGGGTTTTGAGGAATTACTGAGTAACAAATTAAAGTATCGCCAACGTACTGTTAAATATGCAGAGCCAGGTAAAGAATATCGCTTTCGGTCTGGAGAAAACACTTATAGTGTCAGAATTCCAGAGGATTTGCCCTTATACCAAGGCAGGGTTATATCAGTACATCGTGAGAATAATAAAGCAATCTCTGTTACACGAAAGGAAATGGAGTCGGCAGCAAATCTTCTAGATGAACGCTGCGGTCAAAACCATAAAGGGCGTTTACAGGATATCATCCTTGAGCATTTTCAAGGAATGGGATTTATTAAAATAGACACAATAGTGTTCGATGGAGTGAAAAACTTGGTTGGACTGCTAAATGCAGGTAAATCCACACTAATTGAAATTCTGACTGTAGCGGTAGCACAAAAAGGACACCGAGTTGGCATTGTCTTTAACGAAGTTGTGACCTGCCTAAGAATGGCAAGTCTACTCAAAAAAGTTGGTTTACGGGTATCGGTAGTAATTGGTCAAAGAAGTCGAAAAACTCATCTTGAGAACTGGCATAGTGTGAATGGTGGAATGGATGGTTTCACGCACTTATCTACAGCTTGCCCCTTAAGCCAATACTTTCAGCCCTCAAATCCTCCTTCTCCTCCGTGCTTTGATTTAAGAGAAGTAAAAGACTCGGACGACAGTAATAATAATACTAGTAAAGGTAATAATAAAAACAAGAGTAATGAAGATGGTATAAGGGTTTGTCCGCTGATTGGGCAGTGTCCGAGACACAGAGATGCTAACGAGCTTGCGTCAGTTGATGTCATTTTAACTACAGTAGCTGCTGCTATATTCACTCGTCCTCTACCGCACGTAAGTCCACAGTCAATTACCTACTATGAATTGATGTACCGGACTTGCAGTGTCGTGTTTTTCGACGAGTGCGACAAGGTACAATCGAACCTCGACTCAACATTTTTACCTGCTATCAAATTAATTGAGAGGGGGAGTAATGGATTTCTCGACCAAGTAGTAACATGGACGCGAGCAACTAAGCTGCGTAATTCTAGAAACGATTTGCGGCAGCTTATTTTTGGGCAATTCAATCATGCTTTGCAAAATGCTGATACGCTTGTTGATAATATTTACACGCAGTTGCAATTGTCACCAGATGAAAGCGAATGGCTGGCTTCAGAATTTTTTACCTGTTCGTCCCTTGCTAGATACTTTGTATTAAGAATTGCCAAAGCTGAAGGCATAGATACTGAGTCACCTACTTTTATTCTTGATAAAAACCCAATTTATCGGGAGTTAGCTGATTTCCTGCTAGGAGACTGGAAAAACTCCTGGCTTGCTGAGTATGCAATGAGACTTCAGAGCGAAAACTACCAAGAACAGCAGGAGACAATTACAAAGATACAAACAGAGCTGACTAAAAAAGGCTGGTTGAAGGCAATTAAAGATGATGATAAGTGGGGATTTTGTAGCAAGTTTGCATTGTTCCTCAAATTAGTCCTTTTTGTATCATTTTTTCAACAGTCAATCAAAACTGCATACGGACTTGAGCAGCAAGTAGACGGAGCCGACGAAATTGCTTTCTTCAATCGCATTCCACGGGACTTTTACGGCTTAATACCGGGACTAGCATCTGGTTTGGTTTGCGGATTCAAGCTGGAACGGCAAGAGAATCAATTGACACTTTGGTACTTCCAAGCACTGGGACAAGGGCGCTGGCTCCTGGAAAACTTTTCCCATGTATTTGCTGATGAAGGTACTCAAGGAGCGCACGCTTTGTTACTAAGTGGCACAAGTTGGGCGGGGCTAAGTCCTGCATATCATGTGGAACGCCAAGTTGATTACTTGCTACGTCCAAAGGTTAAAAAGGCTATAGAAGTAATTTCTGAAAGTAGTTTTCACTTTTGGACTTGTTACTATCCAGATGGCAGCCCTGTGAGGGTTTCTGGGGCAGCAAATAAGGAAGAAGCCTTGTTGCAGATAGTGCGATCGCTACTGCGTCAAACTGACATCCTGCAACGTGATTTTGACACCCTACCCGAAGGTAGAAAGCGTTTAATTTGGTATGTCAATAGTTACGAGCAGGTTGATTTTGTTTACGATGCCATCAAGAGCATTGATACTAGCTCCTATTGGAAAGAGCGGGTGGCGGCTTTGAAGTCGCGTTCTCCACTGGAGGAAATTGACGAATCTTTGATTTCTCGCAGTAACGTTGAAAACTTTATTGATATTAATCGAGCAATTTTGATTGCACCAATAGCAGCGATTGGGCGGGGTAAGAACATTTTAAATGAGGAAGGACTAAGTGCATTTGGTGGAGCATATTTTCTAGTTCGTCCCCATCCCTCACCTGATGACCTCAATTATAAATTTAGACTGGCATTGTGGAGAGAAAGAAAGGCGATAGCCCAAGAGAGGGAGGGAAACTTTATTGATGTTTGCGACTCTTGGCGTAGGGAAGGCTATGGCATATTTCTCAAAAGTCTTGACACCATCTTGCAGTATTCCCACAAGGGGCTAGACAAAGAAGTACGCGAAGGACTGATTTGGAACTTGATGGTGCTTACCTGGCAGGCTATTGCCCGAACAATTCGCGGCAACCAGCCTACCTTAATTCGTTTTATCGATGCAGCATGGGCACCTAACCTTGCCCAAAAGAAAGCTGAAACTGAAAAAGATTCCTTACTTAAAGGATTTAAGTACGTTCTGCAACCGTATTTTGCCAAAACTAGAACGGGCTATGACGCTCGCGACATCGCCTTAGTGCGATCGCTTTACGAACCTTTTTACCGTGCATTGGAGAAAATAGATGGCATCTAATTCCATACAATTGTTTGCTTTACAAATTCCCACACAGATATCATTACCGTTTGACTTATACTCACTAGTAGTTCCACAAGATTGGAAGAAATTATTTGACAAATTACAGCAGCGGAAGAATGGTAAAAGCTACATTTCACTACCAGTAGAGAGCCTTAATCATGCACTTCAACTTTTGTTAGATGATGAAGTTTTATTCCCTTCAAAAAATGCATTTAAGCTGAAATCAAATGCCAAGTGGTTGTATACCAAAACTGACAAAGTTTCTACTGACTACATTGCAACTGTTGTTAAAACATGGTTACGAATTTCTCTTGAAAATACAAAGTCTCTGACAGAAGCTGATATTGCAGAAATTAATTCTCTATCTGGTGATGATTTGCACTTTGATGAAGTACAACTTCCAGAAAAAGTTTGGACTATTGAGGATAGTCAGTTAAGAATTGACCCGTTATACTACAATCTCATCCCATATCTCTTAACTAGTGCAATAGCATCTGAACCCTTCAAACTCATTGACCCCACAACTGGTGAGATATTAAAAGAAGTAGTGTTTCGCTCTTGCTGCGTTGATAATGGTGATGTTGCAGAACTTATTAGCTGGACACCAGAATTAGCAATTAAAGAGGTGACAGATAAAGATACTAAAAAAAGAATAAAAGCGCGGCACTATTACTCCTACCGTATAAATTTTGTACTTCATTATACTGGAGATAGTAAACCATATATAAGTTGTAATTATGGCACACGACGTTGGGTAAGTTGGGAGTTAGGCTATTTATCTTCGCGGGTAACAGTTTATGTCAGTCCAACAAATTCTACGAGATTTGCACCCTGCCAATTAAAATTCGTGAAAAAGAAAAAGGATGCTCGTGATAATAAAAATGATGACAAGAAAAAAAATATTGATTTTGAAGGGCATCTTGCACGTTTAATCAGCGAACTTAACTTTCGAGATAAGTTTACAGCTTTAGAAGTAATCAATAATCCCTGTAAACAAGATGATCTCGCCTGGGGGATAGTATACAACAACACTATGTCTCATTCGCACAATGCTGGTGCTGGATTATATCCTCAAGACGCTGAAATATTTCATGACTATTGCACAGAGAAAATACAAAAAACTTTTAGTGATGCCTTCCCCATTATAGAAACTTACACACGTTGCGATAACAAACAAGCAGTCAAAAAAACTAGCTCTGAACATCAAAAATTAAGAAAGTTTATCAAATCACATTTTGCTGTTGAAAGCGGAGATATTCCATTCTATATCCCGCAAGATTTGAGACTCATTTTATTATCACAAACTACTGCTTCCAATAAATTAATTCATGCGCTCGCATCCAAATACGGTATCAGCGATGTTGTTGTATATGGACTGGGAGCCATAGGAGCAGAATTAACAGGAAAAGATTGGGATTCAGAAGTTAAAGAGAGAATCAAAAAAATCATAAACACCTTGAAAACTAATTACGCATCATCCAATAAACAAACAATAACTTTAATCGAAATACTACCCAAAGATCACTTTTGGAGAGATGCTAGCCAAGACCCAAAACCTTGTTTTCGTCCTGCACTAGCGATGCTTGGCAGTGTCACCGACCATTTTGTGACTAAAGATGATTCAAAAGATGAGCGTCAAGATGCTTTAACTGAAGAAGAACTTAACAAGGCAATTAATGAAAGAAAAGAAACAATAGAAGCAAATAAACAACAAGGAAAGTTTGCAAAAATTTCTCTTAAAAGTAATTTAGCCTATCGTATGGAATCATCACTCAGAAGTTTAATATCTATGGCTGGCGCACACACTTATCCTACTATAGAGGCAGAAAATTTTCCCGCCGATGTTGCCAGCATAGGCGTTTATCTCATTCCTTATTACATAGGTAACAGAACTAAATATCTTCCTGTTGCAGTGCAGATGAATAAAACAGGTATTACTGCCAAAGCTTTTGGTTGTGATGAGTGGCTCGACTTTCACACCTTCCAAATAAAAATGGCATCAGGCTTAAAAGAAATTACTCCCATTGACCTAAATCCAACCAAAATTCAGTTTTGGGTATTTAATAATTTATTCCAAGAATGTCAACAACCAACACTTTTTTGCTTTGATACAACTAATCTTCGTAATCGCGGTTTAGTCTTTCTGCAAAAACAGTTTTGGCAAAAGTATTGTCTTGCTTTTAAAGCTGATAAAAATGAACCTATTTCTTTTATACCCACATCAGATTATCCACATATTAGGGTAGCCAGTATCATTGCACCTAACAATGAACATGAAGTGCCTATTTATCGCGTTTGTGATGAAGATGGCGAACTAAAAGGGCATACTGCGGGGGTATTTTACCCTTCATCTCTTGATTCTGAGTGTGGAAACTATTACTTGAGTAACCAGCGTCCTGAAACCCGTAGTGGAGGTATTTTAAATGAGAGCAAATTAGTTTACTTACCCAAAACTAGAGGTGAAAAAATAGGAGAACTAAAAAAACCAAATCCTCGTGCCCAAGGGTACAACCCCCGTGGTATATTTCTTAACCTAACACTTCAAGAGGGAGACAGCTTTCAAGATTGGGCTACTTTTGTTCAATGCTTGCGACTTTACGGAGTAATTCAATATCTTGATGCTACAAATTACCTAGCTCCGCTCCACCTTGCTGCTGGACTAGATGCCTATCGACCAATTCAAGCTATTCGTGAGCCATGACAAAGGGAGGAGCATCCAAAACGCAAAGCGTTTTAACGGAGCGGCAATTAGCGGGGGGTCAGAATCCCCCATTAATTGCCCCCTTCTGCCCTCTGCATCCTGCCTTCTGCCTGAAAACGATATGAATTTGTACCTCACTCAGATGAAAACGGCTGTAATCAACCTTCTACCTACCTGGGAAAGCCGGTGTTACCTCTACTCTACTGCCTTTTGCGATCGAACACTTCCAAATCAAAAATATCCAATCACAGCAACAGGCTATTGCTAAATAAAGTCATAACGACTATGATTTATATAGCAAGATTATTAGGAGTAAATTCATGATTCATCTAGAGCAAGTTCCCGATGTTATTTTTAAAACCAGAGTCAGAGATGAATCTGTGGAGGGACCAAATCCCTTTCGTTGGCAGGATAGGACAACTAAAGAAATCTTTGGCGGTAAGCGAGTAGTTTTGTTTTCTTTACCTGGTGCATTTACTCCTACCTGTTCTTCTACCCATTTACCCCGCTATGAAGAACTGTATAGTGAAATTCGCGCTCAAGGCATTGATCAGGTAATTTGTCTGTCAGTCAATGATGCCTTTGTGATGTTCCAGTGGGGTAAACAGCAAGGAGTGAAAAATATTTTTCTCCTTCCCGATGGTTCCGGTGAATTTACTCGCAAGATGGGTATGTTAGTTAACAAAGATAACCTGGGATTTGGGATGCGTTCTTGGCGTTACTCTATGGTTGTCAACGATGGTAAAATCGAAAAAATGTTTGTTGAACCTGGGTTTTCTGATAACTGTCCTGACGATCCCTTTGAAGTTTCTGATGCAGACACCATGCTGGCTTACTTGAAGTCAGTTTGATAGATTAAATAGGGATTGACCAAGAATCCCCTGAATTTTGACTCTTGTCACTTCTTCCGCTCAAACCTTCTTCCTTCTGACTTGCTGTTGTGCATTTTTAATGCACAACAGCTTACAACCCCCTTAGTTTACGACGGAAGGAGTTTGGGAGTCCTCCAAGCTCCTGACAAACATAAAACCACTCAAACCTTCTTCCTTCTTCCTTCTTCCTTCACTTGACCTTGAAAATTGTCGCTTACAGTTACACAGATCCCTTGTTAGAACCACCTCCAGATCCCACGATTTGGGGGTGGGAAATAGATTGGGTTTACCAAGACTTGGGTGGGCGATCGCAACTGCAACAATTACTACAAGAGTGCCAAACCGAACCCCCAGAATACTTACTCGTACTAAGTTTGTCAGAGTTGGGAGATACGGTGCAAGAGGTGAGCGATCGCCTCTCATTTTTGTCAGGAATGGGAGTAACAATAATTGCTCTAGAGCAGTCCTATACATCGGAAAATACTCATACCCCGCAAGGGTTATGGCAACTATTACAAACCATCCAAAATCAACAACGTAGTCGTCGCATTCGTCAAGGACACGCCCGCAATCGTTTACAAGCTACACCGCCACCAGGAAAAGTCCCCTATGGCTACCGGCGGGGTAAAGATAAATATATTTTAGATCGCAGTACCTCCCCCGTAGTTAAAGACTTTTTTGAACACTTCATCCTCTACGCTTCCCTGCGGGGTGCTGTTCGTTACCTCGCCAAAAAATATGGCAAAAAAATCTCCGTCACCACTGGAAAACGTTGGTTAGTTAATCCCGTATATCGGGGGGATACGGCTTATCATCATGGGGAAATTATCGCTAATACCCATGTGCCCATTATTTCTCGAGAAGAAGCCGCCCAAGTTGACAGACTATTGCGCCGTAACAGTAGTTTAGCTCCTCGCACCGCCAGCGCCCCCCGTTCTTTAGCCGGATTAGTATTCTGTAGGGAATGCAACTCATCCACCATCGTTACCCGCGTTACTATCCGTAACCAAGATAAAGAATATTTGTATCTACGCCCAGCAAAGTGTAATAGAAAACCCAAATGTCGGGCTATCCCCTACCAACAAGTATTAGATAAGACTATAAGTAAAGTTTGTAGGGAATTACCCCAAGCCATCGCAGGGGTAAATTTTCCCCAACTAGATGCTGTGAAAAATAATATCAGCAATGCGATCGCTCGTCAGCAACAAATCCTAGAACAGTTACCTGGCTTAGTAGAAACTGGTGTTTTGGATGCCGAAACAGCCAAATTAAGAGCTTACAAGCTGCGTACAGAGATATCCTCACTGCAAGCCAAGTTAGCTACTCTTCCCCCTGTTAACTTACCTTCTATTGCCCAAGCAGTTTCAATACCTCAATTTTGGTTAGATTTATCAGAATCAGAACGCAGATTTTACTTGCGAGAATTTATCGCTTGCATAGAAATCATACGTCAAGGTAAAGAGTGGGAATTAGAGATTATTTTCATTTTTTAACCAGTTTGAAAATTTCATCCAGGAGTTTAATAAGGACCTTTAGCATCACATTCTTTCGCCAAACATTTATTGAGTAATTCTACTCTGTAAAGTAATGCAAAGCGACGGGGATTTAAGACTAATTTGCCATAGGGATTAAGTAGGGGTTGGTTAAGATAATGCCAGAGAGGAAACTTTACTCGGAGGCGTTTATATTTATTCATATGAGGAGTCAGATAATATCAACATTTAAAATTTTTTAAGTTATCATTCATTAGTAACTCTAATGAAATATGTCATTTCAATTAGCCTCTTACGGAGGAGCTGCGCTAACAGTGAGAAGTTGCGGTGGTGAGGTAGTGTGGTCTTGGGGGTTTCCCCCATGAACAACTACCGAAAGGGTGAATCCTGCGGATACGCTGCGCGAGCCCCGGCATAAGCAAACTTCGGTCTTCTCCATCGATAAATCGAGGGGCTTAAGTAGGGAAAAATTTTCCCACCTCCACAAATAAAATTTGGGGGCTTGATACCAATTACTGTTTATTCAACTATTGACATACAAGTTTAATATTGCACGTTGTATTCACAATTGTCCTGGTTGAAATTGCTGAATATAATCAATGCTTCAGCCTTGATTGCGTAGATATAATAGCAAGTGTTAATACTTATAAATTAGGGCTTGCTGAAAAAGTCATGATTGTGGGGGGTAGGGAACTCTTAACAGGGAACAGGGAACAGTTTTACCCCTGTTTTTTCTAATTTTTTGGACTCCAAACAATTGAAGATGCAAGGTTTTTAAGCCTTATATCTTTACTATCTTGCACTTGTTTTGACAAAAATCGCCTGAGAAGCTTACAAGATAAGAGTTTTAAAGTTATTCAGCAGACCCTAAATTAGATATATACAGGACTTACGCAAGGACAACGTAAACACAGTCATTGCGACGCAAGGAAGCAATCCCAAACGCCTGATTTTTCGTAGCGAGTGCGTAAGTCCTAATATAAACTACGTCTACTTTGAAACCCATAATTTTTGCTTAGGAATACTCAATCGGGTGAAAGGGCACGACAATATCCATAAAATTATCGAAGTCAGAAGTTTAAAGTCACCAGGTTTGAGCGTCCTGTTCTTCTCTGACTATAGGGGTCAAAAACCTCATCCCCTATGGGTTGGGTAAAAAACTAGAAAAATCTGCCAGCCTCCGGAAAAATCGCCCTTTACCAGAAATTACCAGGTTTGATGTGTGGTGAACTGGGGCGATTTTTCCGCCAAGATATATGCCGCTAAACCAATAAACTGCTGATGAGGCTGGCAGATTTTCCGGATTTGATGAAAGCGGTTGTCCGTTTTGAGTTGGGGTCAGAATCCCCATCTCAAAACCCCGCTCAAACCTTCTTCCTTCTTCCTTCTTCCTTCTTCCTTCTTCAAATACTTTGGATGCCGTGCCTTTCCCCGTTAATGTTGTATTAACTAATACTGAGTACCCGTCTTGCGATGGTGAACGGCGGTAACAGCTTCAGGTTGGAGTAATTTACCATTGTCAACTGTGGCATACACAACCCAGTGGTCGCCACATTCCATGCGTTGTTGGACGGTGCATTCTAGGTATGCTGAGGCATCACAGAGGATGGTACAACCATTATCAGCAACTGCGGTGGAAAATCCAGCAAAGCGATCTTCTCCCGGTGCAAATGACTGGCGAAAATGTTTCATGTACTCTTGCTGTTTGCCTTCAGGCAGGATATTCAGGACAAATTTACTCCCTGAATATAACAAAGATTCCACCGCCCTATCTTTACCGATCGCAACAGTAATTCCTGGGGGGTTAAAGGTGGCTTGAGAAACCCAGGCGCCTAACATACCAGTGGATACATCACCTTGTTTAGCAGACAGTACATATACTGAGCCGACTATGCGACCCACAGCTTGCTCGGTGGGGGTAGCGGCTGTTTGGGGAACTCTAATTTTGTTAGCTTTTTTCAGTACTTGGACAAAATCTGTACCCAGTTCTTCACATTCTTTGAGGATCACATCAGAGGGTTTAAATTTAACTTTCAAAGTCTCAAAGCCCAATTTATACCCAGCTTCTTTCAGCTTACCTTCAATTAAGTCAAAGGCTTCCCCACTCCAACCATAGGAACCAAATACCCCAGCAATTTTACTGTGATCGGCTATGGATAGGACAATGCCTAATGCTGCATGGATGGGTGTCGGTGCGTGACCACCAATGGTGGGGGAGCCAATAATAAAGCCATCTGCCTTTTCCACTGCTGCCCGAATTTGGTCAGGTTCAGCAAACTCACAGTTAATAGATTGGACTGCTGCTCCCCCTTTATTTAGTCCAAAAGCGATCGCCTGGGCGAGGGTTGCCGTGTTACCATAGGCTGAGGCGTAGAGTAGGGCAACGGATATTTCCCGAGCGGCTTGGGTACGGCTCCATTGTTCATAGGATTTGGTTAGTTCTATCAAGCCGTAGCGTACCAAAGGACCATGACCCACACCATACATTCTTACCTGGAGGTCAGAAATTTTCTCCAAAGCGGCTAGCACATGGGGGGCATTGGAAGCCATCAAACAATCAAAGTAGTATCGCTGGTCTTCATATAAAATTTCCCATTGCTCATCAAAAATCTCATCCCCGCAGACATGGCTACCAAATAGTTTACCTGTGTATAAAATTTGGGTTTGGGGGTCATAGGTACAAAGTCCTTCTGGCCACCGGGGACTGGGGGTAGGAATAAAGCGCAAAACATGACCCTTGCCTAAGTCCAGGGTTTCTTTACCCCGCATGGTCAGAACCTTCAGTTCTTGCTCGGAGAAAGCTTCTTTTAAGTGGGATGCACCAATGACAGAAGATACAAAAGTAACTTGGGGCGCTCTCTCTAAAATGATTTTTAGAGTCGCCAATCGGTTGGGGTTAAAATGACCCAAAATCACATAATCTAATTTGCTCCAGTCCAAACACTGGCGCAATGCTTCTAAATAAATCTCAGTGAAAGTTTCTGGTGTGGGATCGATAATTGCAGTGCGATCGCCTTGAATTATATAACTATTGACAGTAGTACCCTTAGCTCGTGCAAACTCGATTTCAAATCTCAAACGGGTCCAACTGCGTGCCCTCAATACCAAAGTGTCGGTGGCGATTGGTACATACTGCACGTCACGAGGATGGGTATTGCTCATAAGCTTTAAATAAAGTTAAGGAAGAGTGAAGAATGAAGAGTTAAGAGTGAAGAATTCAAGATTTCTAATTCCTAACTCCTAACTGTCAACTGTCAACTGTCAACTTCTTAGTAATAGTTACCGACTTTACGATGGCGAACGGCGGTTAGTCCTTCAGGTTTGGAAACTCGACCATCTTGTACGCTGCAATACATGATATAATGGTCGCTACATTCCATAGTGCTGAGAACTTCGCATTCCATGTATGCTAGAGCATCTGTTAAAATGGGAGAGCCGTTTTTTGCCGTTTGAGTGTTAACTCCAGCAAAGCGATCGCTACCAGGAAGGAGACGCTTGAGGAAATGTTTCTTCAATTGCTTGTAATTACCTTCTTCCAAGACATTGAGAACAAAGCGATCGCCTATTTGTAAGCAGGATTCGATGGCTCTATCTTTGGCAACGGCAATGGTAAAGCCTAAGGGTTTCAAACTAGCTTGAGTCACCCAAGATGCTAACATGGCACTCTTAGTCTCACCTTTAGCAGTGGTAATGATATAGAGTCCGTTACTAATGCGACCTAGGGCTTTTTCTAGATTCACATCTATAGACTTAATCTGCTTGATGTTGCGAGCCCGCACCACCAACTGTCCCATATCCGTACCAGATTCCTCTAGTTCCCTGAAAAGAGCCTCGTCGGGGGTTTGTTTTACCTTAATGGCGGGGAAAGCTTCTTTGATACCCAGGTCGATAAATCTCTTACGTAGAGGAGAAATAGGCTCATCATCCCCACCGTAACATTCAAAGAAACCGATGAATTGTTTATTCTTGACAACTGAGAGTAAAGAACTAATTGCCCCATGAGCCGCCACATGGTCTGATGGTGGCATACCAATGATGATACCAGCAGAACGACCAGCCAGTTCATTCACTTCCTGCACATCTGCAGTGGCGATATCAATGATTTCTACACCCACCTCGCTCTTCTGAATCCCATGGGAAATTGCTTGCGCCATGCGATCGCTATATCCATACTCAGAGACATAAAATAAACCAACGGTGGTTTCTTTGGTGGCTTGTTTTTGGCTCCAGTTGTGGTAGCATTCCTTCAGTATATTTAGGTGATGATACAATAAAGGACCATGACCATTGGCAATGATTTCAATTTTTCCCAATTCACCCATTTTCTTCATTGCATTCAATAAAGAACGGGCATTGGGACCCATCAAGCAGTCGTAGTAAAATCTAAAATCTGCTTCAATTGCTTCTAGGTCTTTGTCGAAGGTGTCATCACTACAATAGTGCATCCCAAAGGCATCACAGGTGTAGAGGACTTGGGTTTTGCGATCAAAACTGAAAATGGTATCAGGCCAGTGGAGGTTAGGCGCACTGATAAATTCTATTTCGTGTCCCTTACCTAAATTGATGCGATCGCCACTTTTGACAATTCGCTTGGAAAAAGGGTCATGGACTACATTTACAGTATCAAATAAATTTGCAACGAGACGACTTGTCGTAAATTTTAATACATTTTTACTCAAATCCCCTAATTTTAATTATGGGGATTTCCTATTGCAGGTTGTCCGTTACCTGTTATTTATGAATATTTTCGGATAGGTTTAATGTATAACAAAAGCACAGTAGTTTGACCGTCTCATGGACAAATTTTTGGTGAAGAAAATTATAAGATTAAAAGCATAATAATAATTTTAGGTAAATTTATGATTTTGACACTGGATTTTCACTAACTTTAACCATATTATATTTCCAGTATTTTTAAGAAAAAAGTGAGACCTATTTCAAACAACAAGCCAATATATAGATTTTTGTAAAGATGTAGCATTACTTCGTCTCTCCACCAAGACATATATTGTAATCATACTAAGTTGCATTCAAAGATAGTACCCAGTCATTGCGACGTAAGGCAGCAATCTCATTGACTCGAACTACTATGATAGAACGCAACTTGGTATCAGGTAATAATTACGCTTGCCTTAAGTTTTCCATCAGAATTAAACATCAAAAACACCGATTTTGTAACTTAAATACACATATAAAAAAAGAGTAAATCATGTCAGGCAATACAGAAGAACTAAAATTTTTATCCCCCGTTACTCCAACAACAAGTTCAGATCCTCTGTTCGCGGAGGCAACAGGAAGTGCTCAATTCTTCAACTACAGTCAAAATGCTTCAGGAAGTTTAACTTCGGTCGATTTGAATCTTCTTGTCAATGGTGGTGTAGCTGCGGCAATCGCTAGTGCTAATGCTACTTTTATCAATGACCCAACTTTCACCGATTTATTCACTGAAAATATTGCCATTGGTGAAGATGGAACTTTTCAGGTAAATAGTACAAGTGAAACCCAAGTAATTGCTAATTTTCAAGTCGAAGCAGGTCAAAGTTTCTCTTTTAACTTTTTAGCAGATTTAGACTTGACAGCCCGAGAAATTGAAAATTCCGACGCTGAATATTCTAAAGCTAGTTCAAAAACTACTTTTGCGGTTCTAGACATCTCGAAGGGTGTTGAGAATGCCACATTAGTAGATTATTTTGGTCTTACAAGTAATTTAATTTCTTCTGAGGAAATAGGTACATTCAAGTCTGGTTCTAGTGACAATGTTACCTTTACAAGCTTTGGAGACACTGATGTTGATGGTGACAATGGTATTGACTTTGTCACTACCTTTGCTTCTGGCAGTTATCAACGCACTTTTAGCAGTGACACTCAGTTGGTTGTAGTAGAAATTAATACTAGTCTCGTTGAACTGCGGGGAGATACTTTAATCAATAATTTGGGAAGTGATGTCAGTTATGGCACTATCTGGGACGATTACCTTGAAGGCACTCACTATAACGATAAAATCTACGCCAGTTTAGGAAATGACACTGTCAAAGGTTATGGTGGCGATGACATCATCGAAGGGGGTGGCGATAATGATTGGCTCTATGGTGGCGATGGTAGAGACAGTATTCACGGTGGAAGTGGCGATGATTACATTGATGGAGGCTATGGCTTAGATTACATTGATGGTGGTAGTGGCTATGATACTGTCTCCTATGCTGCTCGCTGGAATAACATTTCTCTTGACTTAGCAACAGGTATTGTCTCCTTTTCAGCCTATTCGAGCGATGATGATGATGACGATGATGATGATGATGATGATGATGACGTTAATTCAAACAACGGGGGCACTGAAACTGTACACAACATCGAGAAAGTCATCGGTTCCCAGGGAAATGACAGGATCTATGGAGATGATGGTGACAATCATCTAGAAGGCTATCATGGCTATGACTATATTAACGGTAGGGGTGGCAACGATTACATTGATGGCGGCTATGGCTATGACACCCTGAATGGAGGCAGTGGCTATGACACAGTTTCTTATGCTGCTCGCAACAATGATCTGCATCTAAATTTAAAAACAGGGGTTGTTACTTTTTCAGGGTACTCGGGTACAGAAAGGGTATACAACTTTGAGAAGGTGATCGGTTCTCAGGGAAATGACACTATCTATGGAGATGATGGTAGTAATCATCTAGATGGTTATGATGGTAATGATAGAATTTTCGGAGATGATAACTATTGGGGTATTTCTGGTAATGACACTATTGATGGTGGTAAGGGTGATGATTGGATTAAAGCTGGTGGTGGCTCAGATACCGTCAAAGGTGGCAGTGGTAATGACACTATCTACGGCGATTATGTCAACGAAGGCAGTGGTTACGACGGTGATGATTACCTAGTTGGGGGAGCCGGTTATGATACCCTCATTGGTGGTGGTGGTGATGATAAGATTATCGGAACTGATTCCTATGCTGTTGGAGCACACGAAAAAGATGTTCTCAAAGGTGGAAGTGGCGCAGATATCTTTGTGCTTGGAGATTCTCATCAGGCATACTATATCGCTAATGGAAAATATGACTTTGCTAAAGTTGAAGATTTCACAGTTGGCGAGGATATTCTAGAACTCTACGGTTCTGTCGGCGACTATCAGGTTAGCATTTCTGATGGTGATGCTTACATCTCTCATACTGCAAACGGAATGAAGGAGCTTGTTGCCATCGTTGATAATGTATATTCTGGTTTCGACCTCAACAGCAATGCTGTTTTTGTGTGAACCAAGAATCCCCCTGCTCTGCTTCGGCTAAAGCAGGGGGAGTATGAACAGGGTGCAGGGGGTAGGGTGTAGGGCGTGTTTTCAAACCCAAAATTAGTATCAATTGTAGGTTGGGGAGCCACTCCGTTGCGGTGAAACACTTGCGGTGGACGGGTTCCCCGGCATAAGCAAAGTGTTGAACCCGAAGGGAGGTTCCCTCCGTTATAGGAAGTGGCGTTTGAGGAACAAAACCCAACAAATCGGACGAAGAATGTTGGGTTTGGTTTTGTTCCACCCAACCTACACAATAGTTTGAAAACAGTCCCTAGGGTGGAATGGCACGAAGTTAAGACAAAACCTAGTCAGGGCAGGGTGTTGGGGGTAGAGTGTAGGGTGTAGTGTTGATAGATATTCAATTTTAGTGCTTGAAAAAAATTCTCTTATTCTTCATTCCCTACACCCCATACCCTACACCCTACACCCGCCCTGAAGGGGCTTGCTCATTGTCCAACTTTTAAAAAGTAAAAAGATAAAAGTAAAAAGTAAAAAGATAATCCCCATAAATAAATTGAGGGGATAAGATTACGGACGTATTGTTTCTTGCACTACCTGTATCGAAACAAATGTTTTTACTTCGTTCCATA
>JASJDS010000229.1 GCA_030065055.1 Calothrix sp. MO_192.B10 | reverse complement strand
TGTATCGAAACAAATGTTTTTACTTCGTTCCATAAATAAATTTAGGGGCTTGGTGACCATTTTTCTTTTTCTTTACTTTTGCCTTTTTACTTTTTACTTTTGCCTTGTTCGGTCACAGGTGCTTATAGTCTAAATTTCATCAATCTTGCCTAAGATACAGAAAATAATGGTTGTGAATCAATCCTAGCAAGGGTTTCAAGCTTATTTTCTGACTAATTTAGCCCGCTAAGTACGCAAGAACCATTTTTTGGCTATTTAAGTATAGCTGTTCTCACCCTTATTTGACTGAGCGAATACCTTTTTTTCCTCATTAATAGATTTCATCCATTCTTCAGCTTTTAAAAAAAGATCGCGATGTTTTTCTCTGATATATTCCCGCGCTAATTGTTGCTTTTCTCTTGTATACTTCACTGTTGGGTCATAATCAAAGCGGCAATCTAGTAAAACTTCAGGAATGTGATGGAATTTCCAGCCTTTCTTAGCTATGTTTAGCCAAAGCTCCCAATCTTCACCATACATAATGGGCATTTTCGTGTCATATCCCCCACATTCTTGCCATGCAGATTTACGAAACACAGCACAAGCACTCAAATAACACATAATAACCATACGATATAGATGAAAATCTGGTAGCCTCCATATCCATTCTTGTTCATTAATATATTCTGCACAGCCATAGCCCTGTGGAATACCAAAAGTAAAAACTTTGCCGTAATCATTAAAAAATTTTAGATCACCAAAGACAACTCCTACTTCTGGTTTTTTTTCTAAGACTTCCACTGCTTTAATAATTACTTCTCCTCGAATTTTATCATCAGAATCTAGGGTTAAAATATACTGACCTTTGGCAGCTTGAATTCCTGTGTTACGAGCTTTTGCTTGTCCCTGATTCTGCTGAACGATCACAAAATAGCCCTTCTGTTTTAAGGAATTAATCACCTCTAAGGTCAAAGGGTCAGTAGAACCATCATTAACAATGATTATTTCGTAAAAATTCTCTTTGCAAGCTTCTACACTGGCAATTGCTTCTAACAGAAATTTCCCATCATTGAAACAGGGAATAATAACTGACAGAATAATATTGTCACGGTTAGGTGGCGTAAAGCTTCTAGAACCGTTAACTAATTCTTCTTTATTTGACAACAACTGGGATGATTGCTCACAGGGTATAGCTACAAAGTGTCCAATATGCCAGTTAACCCCAGGATAGCCAGCAGCCAAAGGCATAACTTGATAACCCATAGAACTAATCAAATTTTCTAAGGCTTTGCTCTTCTGTGCAAAGGATTCTTTGTTGCCATCATCAACCTCATATATGATGGTTGGTTTGTATTTTTCTATGGTTTGCCTCATCCCCTTAAACGCATCGATTTCTGCACCTTCTACATCGACTTTGACTAGTGTGGGAGGTTTGAGGGCTTTTTGTGCTACTAAATCATCAATGCAAGCCAAATTTACATTCATTGCTCCTGTGAAATCTGGTGGGGTGCCAGCACTAGCCAGCATAGCTCCCCCTGAATGTTGTGCTAGTAACAGTCTCCCCCCTCCTGTATGAACAGAAACAGCGTTTTCCAATACGGTGGTATGGGAAAAATTATTCAGTTGAAGATTGTGGCGAATCCTCTGGACATTTTCTGGAACTGGCTCAAAGCCATAGACATATCCAGATTTACCAACTAGATGAGCACCTAGAACTGTAAAAAAGCCAATATTGGCACCAATATCATAGAAGACATCCCCAGGTTTGAGGTAATCAGCTAATGCCTTTTGTAATGGTACTTCATAGGTTCCCTTGGCAAAATCAGGATTGGAATTGTCTGGGGCAAATTTGAGGCCAGCACCTACTCCTTGACTAATTGTTATTACTTGAGGGTTGACATGATGACGCTTTTGTGATTTTGATTTGGGAGTAGCTAGCGATCGCTTGTTTAACCACTGGACTAATTCCGCCGATAAAATCAAAGCACGATTTGTTAAGGGTTTAATGATCATTTTTCTTCCTCATACCCTAGCGACAAAATTTTTGAATGTGCTGCCAGTATCGTTGCCCCATTCCCAGTTAGCCACAATCCCCACTCGGTTAATTGTGAGTTTGACAGCATCGGGATAAACATCGGTCAAGGCACGATAGAGAACTGGCTCGTTATTGACATATACCATATAGTTCATACCATCAAAAATCATCCGCAGGTTGTGAGTTACTCCCCATCTCACCCCGCTGCCCACATTGGTCCAAACTGCATCATATAATTCCTCAAAGCCGTTGAGATAGAAAAAGGAAGATATGGATGCACCCCCATAGCAATCATCCAGCCAGTTATTGACAGTGATGTAATTATCTGCATCTTGCCAAAATATCAATCCACCCCGACCTCTTTCTCTTTGTCCGCGACTTGTACCGGGTGGTGTGATGTCTACTTCTAAATCGGCAAAATTAGGGTTGTCCCAGGGGAGGGTGTAAGCGGTACGCCCAGGATTAGGATATTTACGGCTAGCTTGAACTTTAACACTATTATGTCCTGTTAAAGCGATCGCTCCCATTCCCATTTCCCGTCGCCAAACTTTTTCACCAATATTGGTGGTTGTACCTGCTAAATCCTGGATTGGAGAGACAAAATTATCGACAATAACCACCTTTGTACCCTTAGCTTCCCAAGGGGAACCAAGGTCGAGTTCTTGGGGAATGGAAACCACAGGGGGATGAGCTTCTAAGGCTTGGAAATAGAGATTGCTGTTAGGTTGGGTGGCTGCGATACCAATAGCTGTTTCTGTATGCAAGCGGGAGTCAACAAACCGTTTATTAAATACCAATTTGCCGTTGAGGTACAGGCTAAAGGTTTTACCTTCATCCAATATTTGTAAGGAGTTAATGGCGTTTGGCTGCAAAAACCACACATTACTCACAGCCAAGGTTTCCCATTGACCATTTTCCCTGATCCGCAACCGACAGCGATCGCTCGATGCTTCAAAACTCCAATAGTTGTTCTCATCTCCAACTCGCCACAGCAAACTCACATCATTGGCTTTGGTTGGGGTTTCCACAACTAGGTGGATTAATCCAGAAGTACTGCCACAATCTAACACCGCTACGCTATCTGCTTGAGTGGCGATGGTTCCTTGGGCAGTTCGTTGGTAACATCCCTGCCATACCTGCCATTGCCCACCCCGTTCGGCGGTAACATCATCTACCTTGCCATCACCCGTCAAGCTATCTGCTGCTTGAGCTGTACCGTACCAAGTAGTCAGTGCTGGAATCTCCGCTACTTGAGTGCCGTAAACCCTGGTATCAATGCGAAATCCAATTTGTCCCAGCACACTTTGATAAAGTGCAGCGTAAACTTGGGGATCGTCATTAAAGGCATCAATGGCAATGGGGCGCATATTAGGGTAAGCACCCAAACCACAGGCATTAGGTACTGAAGCTGCATAGTAAGCTGCTCCCTTTTCTCGCAGCACCACAATGTAGTAGGTTTGCAGATTTTTCAAACCCTTAAAAGCGGAGAGCATATTCTCACCCACACGAGTCCAGACTTCGCCATTTTCTGCCCCCGTGGCATGAATAATAAAGCCATTCCCTTGTGAAAGAGGATTCTCAGGTACTTCCTGGGGGAACCACCCTATAGCTAAGTTTTCATCCAAGTTGGGTACGTGAAAATACTGAGAAAATTCTGGTGCTGTGCGAATCCACCACCAGAATTGCCTTGCCGTCCATCGTTTCTGGGGACTTTTCAACCACTGCCAAAAACGGTCTAAGGGTTTTTCTGTCTCGCTACCAATCAGCCAGCGATGAAGTCTTTCCTTAATGGATTCAATTCTTTCAGACTGGGAAGTATTGTGGCAATTTACCAAGAGTACGGCAAAAGCAAGTCCATTGGTGCGGGTATAGGGCCCGTAGGCAATTCCCTGTCTGCCCCAACCTGCTGCAACCATTGGTTGTATACGCAATGCACCATTATCGATCGCAATTAATTTTTCTACGTCTACACCTTTGCGGGTGATACCACTAGGGCTTTTGCTACCAATGGTTTTACCAGCAGATTTATTGTCTGTATAATTATCTGTAATACCTTGCGTGATAATACTAGGTGGTTTATTTTTTTTTACTGGTTCAATTAACATTTATACACCCCGAATTTCATATTGATTAAATAATTCATAATTTTGAAAAAAGCATTGTAAAAATTCACCTTGGGAAACACTTTTAAGACTCCACCAATGGGGATGGGGAATAAATTCACTCATTTGGGATTCGTGTTTATTTAAGGCAGCTCGTTTCTGTTCTAAAACATCACCAATGTATACAGAACTTTTAAATTTTTTCAGAAGGCTCAATTCCGGTATCAATTTCTTTTTGAAAATTGGATTATCTTGACCATTTGTCCAGGGCCACTGATTCCATAGCCAAATTGGATATTCATAAACCATTGCTGAAAATTCACATTTTTTCAGGGCAGCAATAACAATATGATTGGTAGTATCATGGTCTGGTGGACCATCTTGACAGTAGGGAACAAATATTTCTTGGGGCAGGGAGTTAATAATAATATTTGATACCCTTTGAATTGTGGGGAGAATATTATTACTTAATTTGCCATCTTTAACTTCAAGAAATATGACATCATGTTGTTCAACCCCCATTTTTTTGGCTGCTGCTAGGGCTTCTTCTCTTCTTATAGCCTTAAGTTCCTGTGACTCAATCAGATTATGGGAGCTAGAACCATCGGTCATAAAAACAATTTTTAAATCTGCCCCAGCTTGTTTCTTACGGATAATTGTACCGCCACAACCAAGGGTTTCATCATCTTGATGGGGTGCAAAGATAATTGCCGAGCGTCCTAGTTGTTTGGGGTCGCGTTCAATACGCCTAAAATTAATTAGGGCATTATACAAATGACGTAGTGGAGATTTTAATAATTCTTGGTTCATAGCTCAAATAATTTGTCAAATCATGTTGGAGTTTGTTAAGTTTATAATAAAAATCAAGGTATATAAACCATCCTTACCTCCTAAAAATTATCAAAGTCTAATAAATCATATTAGACAATAATTTCAGTGTATTTTAGTTCATAACTTGCAATTCTTAAGAAGAGCCAGAGGCTCTGGATTATAGTTACCAGGCTGAGCCTGGTAACTATATTTTGGAGGCTCCGCCTCCTGTTTATCACATAGGAAGTTGTTGGTTAACTCAATATTTGAGATGCATTCGATCTGGAGAGAAGAATTATAGATCAAAAAATCAAAATTCATTCAATCAAGTTTTAGCAGTTGATAACTCTAGTTTTGTTGCTGTTGTTTCCTGATTACAAAGATTTTCATATTGGTAAAGTAAATCATCAGCTATCTTTTCAAAGGAGAAAAGATCGACTGCTTTTTCACATCCAGCTCGCGCCATTGATTGTCTCTGTTGTTCATCTCCAAGCAGTTGTATAATTCCCTCTGCTAAGGCATCTGCATCGCTCCGTTTAACCAATATTCCTGTTTTCCCATCCTCAACTAACTCTGGGAAAGCACCGGCTTGGGTAGCAACTACCGGAACCCCTGCAACCATAGCTTCAGCAATAGGCATACCAAAGGCTTCTTGACAGATGGAAGGGAAGATGAAAATATCTGCCTGACGGAAATAATTAGCTAACTGAGAAGGAGGCAGGGGACCAGTTAAGTTAACTGGTTTGGGGGTTTTTGGTTGGTTTTCTTTGCCAGTAAATTGAGCAATGGTATTTTTGAGGTAAGTAATCCAGCTATTGTCCTGGTGAAATGTAGCTAATTCTGCAACCACAGGATCGTCAGTTATCCCCACTAAATATTCATAGGGAATAACTCCTATCGGACCAACCATAGTTAGTTGAGCTTCTGGATATTCTGCCTGCACTTGTTTAAAAGCTTCTAACAATGTATGGGAGCCTTTTTCTGGGCAGACTCTACCCACAAAAAGTAGATTTTTCCCTTGCTTTTGGTAATTTTGTTTGGCGGAGGTATCAATAAAGCGTTCAAAATTAACGCCGTTATATACAGTCTGGCACCGTGATGCAAATTGAGGGAAACGTTGGCGGACTTGTTCGCTAATATATTCACTGGGACTAATGATTAAATCGGCATGGCGCAGCCGCCCTGCTAGAGCTTTATAATTGAGTTGATTTAACCACTCACAATGCATATGCAAAACAGTTTTTGTCCGGGGATTGAGAGATTTAATCACTGGGACAAACTGAGATAAATTGTGAATGTGGACAACATCACATTCCTGCTTTCTCAAGTCATTGGCAACTTGTAGAATAAATCCTAGATAATACCAACGTGAAGCGAATAGGGGTTGTTTGGGATTATTAAATACAGGAAATTTTTCTAGATGTTGGAGTAATGATTTATCGGTTTTTATGGGAATATATTTATAAGTTACTCCTTCATGAACTTTTGATTGAAACTTGTCTCCTGGTGTATAGACAATCACCTCGCAATCCTTTGCTAAAAGACGCACTAACTCATAGGTTAAAATCCCAATGGAATCTACAGGATTGGGAAAAGATGTCATCACAAAAGGCTGACAAATAAATGCTACTTTTAATTTTTTGTTAGGATCTTGATGTTTTAATTTATTTTGGAGTTGAGCAATTTTATGTAGTTGATTTTGAGCAAGTTTTTTATATATTTCCCCATCATCGGGATTGAGTGATAATGCTTTTTGATAGCAAGCAACCGCTTCTGACAAATTCCCTTCTGATTGTAAGGCTGCCCCTAAATTATAATGGGCGATCGCTAAATCTGGTTGTAGGGCGATCGCCTGCCGATAATAGGTGATGGCATTTTTCAAATCCCCTGCTTTTTTCTGAGCCAATCCTAAATCATTATTGATAGCTGCGTAGCGTGAATGCTTTTCTGGTGGAAGTTTACCCAGAGTTTGCAGGGCTTTCGCCAAATTCACATCGGCTTCAATACAATTGGGTTGAAGTTTCAGGGCTTTTTTATAATAAGCGATCGCTTCTGACCATTTTTCTTGTAGTTGTAGAGTATAGCCGAGGTTATTGTAAGCTGATACTAACTTTGGGTTTAAAGATAAAGCTTTCTTATAAGCTTGGATGGCTTCGGGCAGTTGACCTTGAACTTGCTTTAAATTACCCAGACTAAACCAAGCTTTCACAGATTTAGGCTGTACCCGAAGAATTAGAGCTAGCAACCTTTCTGCTTGTTTGTACTCCCCTTTCTGCTGTACCAGCATAGATAAACCATGTAATGCATCTGGTTGAGTGGGTTGTTGTTTGAGAACTTGACGATATAGCTGTTCCGCTTGCACCAGACGATTGGCTTGATGATGTTGAACGGCAATTTGCAGTACTTCAGAAAAGGTTGCCATGCTCACTCCTCACAGATTTTTTGATATTTTTGGCTTTAATTTTTGACTGACTTATGGGGTTCCCCACACCCTACACCCCAATCCCTACACCCGTTTCCTTGTGCTTACAGCCCTGGCATTGGGTTACTCGGACTTTGAGACGATTCCTGAATCAGGATGCCTTCTTTAACCAAGCCTGCCAACAGAGGTAAAATGTGGGTCTGTAATTCACATTCCGGCAACCAATGGGTAACATCTTTGATGGTGAAAGTTTCCCGGTTAAACATCTTTTCCACTAGGGTATCCATGACTTTGAGTGGCAAGTCTTTGAATTTCAGTTTCCCTCTAGGAGTTATTAACTGGTAACCCGTCTCGCCAATCCGTTCTATTTTGATTTTTTGAAACTTGTTTTGTCTCAAGGGGGTATCAAGTCCTTGCTCAAAGAAACCAAATCCAGCTTGACTAGGTAAGGATATTTCTGGTGCCCGAAGTACAGTCATTGTTTGGGACATAGCAAATTTATGAATCAGGCTTTCCTTTGATTCATTGAGCTCGTTTATTAAAGAATCAAATAAATGCCCGGTGTATGATTCCAGCTCATCAGTATTTCCATGGGGCATTAAGGGTAAATTTTGCCGCCAAGTTTCTGACTTGTGAATATTTTTTTGTACGGTGTCTAATAACCACTTAAGGGCATCTCGCCCCGTAAAACAACGGATACCAAGAGTTACATGTACTGAAGGTTCTTCCCTAGCGATCGCATAATGCCAATGACCCCTGGGAATGTAGAGTACATCGCCCGGTTTGAGAACTGTGTGAATGTAGGGTTCTCCTTCAGGTGGTTTGTGATACTCTGATTTTTCATCTCTATAAGGAGACTTAAAGGTATCCTGGAAAACAAACCACTCCTTTTGCCCATGAATTTGCATAATCAAGACTTCGTGGGCATCATAATGTATTTTGAATGCTTGGTGAGAAGGCCAAGAACAGTAAACATTGGCATGAATAGCACTATGACCTAATTCCTCCTGTATTCCCCAAGTGAGTTCACCTAGGACTGGCAAATGTTCGTGGACGTGGTTGATGGTTAAACTTGCCCCTTCTCTACATAGCTTCGCCCATTCTCTAGGTGGGCAAGGAGGCAGAATATCACCATTTTTCACGAAACGTAATTCAGGTTTATGATAATTCAGCAAATCATTGAGATGCTGCCAGGAAAACAAATCATGAAACTTATCGAGGCGCTCCCCAGGAATGACTATCCCTTGTTTTGCCCAGTTTTCAGATAAGAAGCTATCAATGGAGTAAGGCTGTAAAATTTTCTCTAAGTTTGTCATCATAATTAGTTAAATCCCGTTTTTATGTATATTTCTAATTTTCACTACTCCTATATTCCCAATCTGTGAGGGCGCGTGGTTCAGCCCTCACATATATTGGTGAAATTACCAGTTATGGGTAAGCGAAGTAAAAATTATTGAGGTTTTCTTCGCTATTGCTATGGTTTGAGGCTTTGGAAATCAACTTTGAGGCGATCGCATTTCGCAATGGTGCCGCTTGTTCTGTAGCTAGCCAGTTAAATAATTGGGTGACTGCTTCCGGAGAACTATCTATTTTCAGAGTTTCTTGGATTAAACGAAATGCACCAGCTACATTATCTGCCTTCAGAGGAATTGCCACATCCGATAAACACCTATTAAAGTAAATCTTACGGGATCTTGCTGTAATCTCGGCACGGTATTCCTCAGGCAGATAACTCTCAGAAATTTCGATGCCCATGCGGTAGTATTCTCCTTGCGCCCCTGCCAAGAAAACTTCACTGGACATATTGTTAGAATGCTGGCGGTAACGGGCAAGAATTTCTGGTTCACACCACCAATCGTAGAAAGAAGCAATACGCTTGTAGAGTTCCCAATCAGGAGTATAAAGGTTAATCAGGTCGTAAGCCCCTAACCGTTCGTGAGCTGCCCGACGAATTAAGGTGGCACAGGGGTTTAAGGGGTTAGAACCACCAATCCGTTGCAGCCAATTTTTATTGATACCCCTTTTCATACCTGAGTGCTTCTGGGTAAACACTACCTTTCTTTTCTCGTTAATATTTTCATATCCTGTAAAAGCAGCTCCCACAGAATCAGGGCATCCCTCTAGAGCTGACTTCAGCCGGGAATAATAACCAGGAAGTACATATTCATCCTCTGGCATTAAGTGAATCCACTCACCGCGACTGAGGGCAATTCCCCGATTAAAGTTGCGTCGCGGCCCAATATTTTCCGAATTTAGATAGTAACTAACTATACCGCCACCAATGGCATTCACTAATTCAAACAGAGGTGGATCGCTGGCATTATCCATCACCAGAATTTCCATTTCCTCTTCCCCTTGCCACTGAGCCAATACACTGGCAAGACATTCCAGCATATAGTCTTTGCGGTTATATAGGGGAATAATTACGGAAAAGAAAGGTCGCTTTTTGTCACTAGGTGGTACGGGAGGAATTGCTGGGAACTGATAATCACCAACGGTAACTTCCCCTAGTTCTATCTCTGGTGAAGCATATTTTTCGGGAACAAACTCAGAAACTGGCTGATTGTTTATAGCTGCGGCATAGTGAGGATTAATCAGCTTTAAACCTTGTCGATATGCGGCAGCAGCTTCGTTTAATTGTCCTTGTGTTTGGTAAACCAGTCCCAAACACATATAAGCTTCCCCGTAGTTAGGATTAATTTGCACAGCTGTTTGCAAGCAATCTATCCCTGCTTCTAATTCTCCCTGTGCTTGTAAGGCCACCCCTAGGTGATAATGAGCTTCAGCAAAATCCGGTTGCAGGTTAATCGCTTGACGATAGTAAGCGATCGCATTTTGCCAATCCCCTGCTTGCTGCCGAGCAACCCCTAATTTGTGATTTATTTGGGCATAGTGGAGTTGCTTGTCTGGGGACAGTTTACCTTGAGTATGGAGCACGTTAGCCCAATTGACATCTGCTTCGGTACAATTGGGTTCAATTTCTAAAGCTTTTTGATAGCAAGCAACCGCCTCGTCAAACTTTCCTTGCTCTTGCAAGATATAACCCAAGTTATTATAAAGTGGTGCTGCATCTGGTCGCAGGGTAATAGCTTTTTGGTAAGCTAACTCGGCTTCTGGAAACTGACCTTGAGCTTGACGCACATTGCCTAAACTAAACCAACCCTTAAGCAACTCCGGTTGCACTGACACGGCACTAGTAAATAACTTTTCTGCTAGCTGGGGCTGACCAACTTCCTGTGCCAACATACCTAACCCATATAATGCTTCTGGATGTTGAGGCTGCTCTTTTAGAACCTGAAGATAACTCTGTTCTGCTTGGTTAAACTTCTTGGCTCGATGATATTTAACAGCAAGTTGGAGGGTTTGAGAATTTGTTTTCATATTCAATTTCCAGCAATATTAATACACCCGATAAAATTTGTTTTTTGATAATTGGTTTTGATTAAATTCTTTGTACAGAAACCTAAAAACATCAGTTTTTTACAGTATTTTTAATTAATTACATGATTTAGAAATATAACGAAACTACATTTTTCAGTAGTACCTGAGAATGCTAGCCGGGTGAAAAAAATTTTGCCTGTGGTTTGTTTTGACTGTTTCCACAGCTTATTTTCGCTCACCCATACTAGCCTTCCAAATCCTGTGATTAATTGTTAAACAGTAGCAGAAGTATAACTTCCATCGGCAAAGTTGAATTGCTCAAACCCATAGGTTTCCATGGTAATTCCACCTCGCTCAAACATAATAGAACCAGACGAGCCGTAAGATATATTAAAGTCGCTTTTGTTGTAAGTACCTAAGCTTAGTGTATCAAAACCTGCACCACCATCTACTGTAGCGTCACCAAAACCTTCAACGAAGTCTTGTCCTCTACCCATCTTGATATTGACACCACCTCCAAAACTAGAGGCTCTGACCTCATCGCCTCCGCGTCCAGTAAAAATATCGCCGCCAAAAATACCGTAAGATTGGCTCCCGGTAGCGTAAGCTGTTATTTTATCAGCCCTATCTCCAGTACGAATCACACCCCCATCGTTTTTAATGGCGATCGCAGTGTCATCAGCAGTAGCATTAGCTTCTAAGGTATCTCTTCCCAGACCAAGACTAACCAAACCGTTAGTATTATCAAAGGCGATCGCTTGATCTTCAACTTGAACAATGGCATCGAAAATACCTTGAACTAAAGCTTGATTTTCGGGAGTAGCAGCAGCTAAAACAGTAGCTTCTACATCTGCACGGGTAGTAGAAAAAGAAGTAGCTTTAGCACTAATATTATCTCCACCCCGACCTGTTCTCAGTTCGCCCTGTTGGTTGTTAATGCCTGTAGCAACAACTTTTGCTTTAGCCAAACTGATAGCGAATCCTTGTGCAACAGCTTGGAGACCTTCTGTAACTGGTTCTTGGGCAACAGCAGTGGCGATGGCTTGGACATCTAGGGTCGCTGTGGCTTCAGCACTTACAGAACTTATGACCTCTCCATCAACGGTATCACTACCCGGACCAGTGCCAATTTCGCCGGTGTTCTTAATACCGTTAGCAATAGCTGTTATGTCAACCACAGCAATACTAGCCGCGATCGCACTAGCATCTACAGTATTGGCAATGGCTATGGCTTGAGTGATTGTGTTCACTTGGGTGAAAACTTCTGCTGCTGCCTTGCCATTTACTACATCACGACCTCTGTTAGTATAGAGATTACCGTTGTTGATAATCCCATTTATATTAAGCTTTGGTTGGGCAATAAATTCAGCAGAGCTAACAGGATTGATGCCTTGGTTGATGTCTTGGGCTGCGGTCTCAACCGAAACCCCCAAATCAAACCTAAGAGATGAATTGCCAATGATCTGATCGTTACCTTTTAAGGTTTTGACAGTAGAGCCTGCGGGATTGAAGATAGTTTTACCTGGATTGACTACATCATTTCCGCCGGTAAAAGGAAATGTACTTAAGTCAAAAAAATTGCTACTCATTTGTAAATTATCCTTTTAAATCTGGTATTTTTGTGATTTTCAGATGAAATTGACGAAATTATTGCTTTTTTTGACTTTTGCTTTTGTTGGCATACACGACTGGCAATCGAAGTTTAAATTTACATGAAAAGCAGTAGGGTGGGCATAACCCACCTTACTGTGATTGGGGAGGTACAATATATATAAATTCCTGTAATTCTTATTACAACTGGATTTGAAAGATAAGTCTAGGTCACTTTGGTAGTAACAATGGTTCTAATCCAGGGCGAACATACCATGAACTACCCCACCCTACGCTTTCGCTTAGAGGGTAGGGTTTCTACATCCCCACCCGTAGAGCCAGATTTTTGACGCTTCTTTGCCCCCAGTTGCTTCATGCTTCCCACAGTCTTGCGGGTACGTGAAGTA
>JASJDS010000228.1 GCA_030065055.1 Calothrix sp. MO_192.B10 | reverse complement strand
CATTGTTTATGGACATTACCAGCAGGAGACAGCGATTTATCAACTCGACTGCGATTAATTAAAACCTTTGTCACCAAAAAGTATGGCAATCAATTGGGAATTAATGCGCTCGATTTCCACCTCTCGACAAAAACGAAAAGAACGCAATTTATGGCAAAGACGATTTTGGGAACATTTGATTCGGGACGATAGAGATTTTATGAAACATTGCGATTATATTCATTACAATCCGGTGCGACATAAATTATGTCAGATTCCCCAAGATAAGCAGCGATTGGTTGAATATTTACCAAGGAATGATCTACGCAACCGCATACCCAGTATGTTCACGAATCTCTGGTGGATGAAAAGCAAGAACAATTTTATCCTTGGGTACTCCAGCAGCTACCAATTCATCTGTAATACCATCTTCAATTCCGTCGTAATGAATCCAGATTTTACCATCGCGGATTTCGGCATGAGTAATGGTACCATATACGCGGCGATTATCCTCCCAGCCTTCCTGTAGCAGAATAAAATGATTGCGATCGCCACCGATAATTAAACAAGTTTTTACATCACCATAGCGGTAAGGAAGTGAAGCATAATATTTCAAAATATTTTCTAGTATTTCACGCCATTGTTCTAAAAGTTGATTTGTGGTTTCCATTGAATAATTTCCTCAATTTTTGCATTTTCCCAAAAACTATCATCTAATTCAGGAATATCAGATGTATCAATGTCCTCATCAGGAATATTTTTAATCTCCTCAAGTCGCTTGTCTGAGATATTCATAATATGCTTTCCTCTCTTTAGGAGTTGCTTTTCTCGCTGAAATAATTCGGGTAATTCCTGCTCTTGGTGTATGCGCCACGGTGATAATAACTACCCCTTGTATTGCTCCTACGCTGATTTCGCGGATTTCTCCATAATCAAACCGATCATCAACATTGGTAAATATAAACCCGTCAAAGATTTCTATTAGACTATTGTGTTTGGGCTGTGGAATTTTTGGCAACACGGATCAGAAAACGTAAAGCCTCATTCACCGCCGCCGAATCGGGAAACATTTCTGCCACATCGGGTTCTAATGCAACAGTTAAAATATTTGCCTGTTTGCGTCCCGGACCCCTCGCCACAACTGGCAACTTGGTAAAATCATATTCATCACGCAGTTCATCTTCATTTTCGGAATTAAATTTCTGATTCATAAACTCTCCGTTCTCTGCGAGTTGCATCTCTTGCACTAATTAAACGAGTTACTGAATTTCGCTCAGTATAAGCAACAACCAATAATCGTCGCTGCACGATTCACCCAAGATGATAAAACGCCTTTCTCCAATTGAATGGTCTGGATCGATAAAAGTGATAAATAAGGGATCATCGAATACAGTTTTTGCTTCATCAAAAGCAACCCCATGCTTTGCCAAGTTCTTTTCTGCTTTATTTTCATCCCACTCAAACTGCATAAATTAAATCTAGCATCCCATAATAGTTAGAAGCTGGCTACATTACACAAATCATATAAATAACACTTTCAGCAACAACTGTTTGGTTAGTGCGATCATTATTGTAGCGACTATCTTTATTGTCAACTGCGATCGCTTATTGTAAACCAAGAATAAAGGCGATCGCTGATTAAAAATGCTAGAGGGGAAATGGGATTTTTGGTTGTAGTGATCGCGTTTGGTAAGTGACTAAAATGAGTATTGCGATGGCGACAGCCACTCCCTACGGGAGTATCGCTATCTTGTAGGGTGCGTTCCTTGCCACACCTTCCATTAACTACTCAATCCCCATCCCAAAATAATCTCTAACGCAAGTTATGCCGATACCAAACTGTAGTGCGATTGCGGGGTATTATCCCTACCGCCACCAAAAGACTTTTACAGCAAGCCCTAAATAATGTCACTTTTGATTGCCTTCATAAACTCATTCATAGCCTCAAGTTTAGATGACATTAAGACACAGCGAACTAATAAAGATAAATCTAAATCTGGTAATAACTGACTACTACAAACTTGTTCGTATCTGATTTTATCTTCATCTTCAACATCGCGCAAGCAATAAACAGCAATTTGATTATTACTCCACAACCAAACCTCAGAGATTTTAAACCGCTGATATTTTTCTAATTTTTTCGGGCTACCACTGGTAATATTTACTTCAATTGCTAAGTCAGGATTATCCTTTTTTTCACCAATATAATATGACTCATCTGGTTCAAATGATACTCCCTTTTCTTCTGATTCACGAGTAGCACTTCCCACCGGAATAAATTCAATTTGTTTTTGAAAAAAGTAAAGTCCTAGTAACAGGGCGATCAAACTTTTAACTATTTCATGTCCTTCACCTATGGTCATAATTTCAATTACACCATCCAAATAGGATATTCTGACTCCTGCTTGTTCTTCAATAATGGCTTGAATCGTTTTAAATTGTTGCCAATTATAAGAACCTGGTAGAATAAGATGTTGCTCTTGTGTTTGACTCGATTGTTCTAAACCTATTTGTGCTGTCATATTTGTAATACTCCGACTAGAGTATATTTGACCTGACTCAAGTATAGCTCCCGCTTAGGCTAAGATAGAGTGCGATCGCACTGCTGCGATCTTGTAGGGTGAGTTACGCTGTCGCTTTAGCAAAGCCATGCCCGTTAGGGCTATACCCACCCTACAATATCTGCAAAACCAAAAAAATTTCTTCACAATCGAAATTACCGATGAAATGCAACTTCGCTCTGATACAGATGAAGAGATAGAATAAAGGTAGAAAATAATACTCTTCAAAATTAATAAGTAGTTTCCAAGCAGCCACATTAATCAACTCCACCCTCGAACCGTAAACCCCTACCAACTACCCACAATCATGCCCTACTCCTACAAACGCTCCCGCAAAGCCCCTTCTTCCCCAGAAGCTAAAGGACCTTTCTTCGACAAAGATAACACCAGTCGCGCCTTCTTCAAACCCAGCAAAACCCCAATCCAGACCAAACTCACCATCGGCAATCCGGGCGATGCCTTTGAGCGCGAAGCCGATGCTGTTGCTGATCGGGTGGTCAATCAGCCTACCATGAATAACGTAGCACCCGGCGTTCAACGTCAGGACGAACAAACCAGCCCCAGGCTGCAAATGCAAGACGAAAAAGAGGAGGAAGTCGCTACTAAACCACAACTCCAGATGCAGGACGAAAAAGAAGAGGAAGTCGCTACTAAACCACAACTCCAGATGCAGGACGAAAAAGAGGAGGAAGTTGCTACTAAGCCGGAACTACAAATGCAAGGACCAGAAGAGGAAGACATGCAACCACAGGAAGAGGAGGAAGTTGCTACTAAGCCGGAACTACAAATGCAAGGGTCAGAAGAGGAAGACATGCAACCACAGGAAGAGGAGGAAGTCGCTACTAAACCTGAATCCCAATCCCAATCAGTAGGTAAATCGCTAACTTCTCAACTCCAAAGTACAAAAGGTCAAGGTAATCCACTACCAAAGCCAACCCAGCTGGAAATGGGCAAGGCTTTGGGTCAAAACTTTAGCACTGTTCGTATTCACACCGCTCGAACGGCGGTGGATATGAATAAACAGTTAAAATCCCAGGCTTTCACCCACGGAAAAGATATCTACTTTAACCAAGGTAAATTTGACCCTGAATCTAAAACAGGGAAGCAATTGCTAGCCCATGAGCTTACCCATGTGGTGCAACAAAATAAGAAATAGCTTCCGTTAAGAGATTTAGAGAAATTACTTAGGTAAGTTGTTCATGGTTTTACAGACCGATACTTCTTCACTAGACAGCGATTTAACGTTTTATGACGCTTCTACTTCTCCTGTAACCCTTTGCAAAGCTAATTTGTCGCTGATTCGGGATGATAATGCCATCATCGGATGTCGCTTATGCTGTCAAGTTAGTTTTGAGCAATACCAGAAGATTGATACTGATTCTTTATTTAACTTTGAATCAGAATTGCGTGGTTCTCTAGTTGGGGGGGAATTTATTCCCGATGTCGATCTGCACCTCGAAATCAGCCTTAAACCCGATATTCTTCCTAATTTGTTAGAGCATGGGGAAAATCCTGAAGCAGTTGTAGCTTATTTGTTAGCCCTGAGCCAAAAAACGCAAACCCTTATCCATCGTTCAGCATCCTTTGTGGCTACTACAGGGGAAGATTTAGAAGTAGAACAATCCCCAAATTCTGCTCCACCGGACTTAACCCAAAACGAAGTTGACCCATTATTACAAACCGAAAGCTGGCTTTGTCTATCAGTTAAACAAGTTCAAGATTCTAACGAGGTGGGCTACAAAACCTTTTGGGGCTATGTTAATCCAGCGAATCTATATCAAACCGTTGCTGGTGGGGAACAAATTCTGTCAGGGGTTGCTGGCTTTTTGGAGAAATGGATTGAAGGTAATTGGTCTGAAGCAGCAGAAAAAATTGCCAATGAGATAGTTGAAGACTTTGGTCATAGCCTTGAAGCGTTAGTTGATGAAAGCTTATCTGAGCTTGACGATGATGCAGAGCATGGCATCACAGACCATGATACCGGTGAGCCTAGCTCACTCTTTGATATTGTAACTGCCTTTTTCGCTGCCGAAGACTGGCCCATTTACAAACGTGAAGGCACAACTAACTTACAACTCGCATTCCAAGGTGACAATGGTCAATGGTCTTGCTATGTCCAAGTCAACGAAACCCGACAGGAATTCTTGTTTTATTCCCTGTGTCCTGTCACAGTACCTGTAGATAAGCGGTTAGTCATGGCAGAATTTCTCACCCGTGCTAATTATGGTCTTACCATTGGTAACTTTGAAATGGATTTTGACAGTGGTGAGGTTCACTACAAAACAAGTCTTGATGTTGAAGGCGCAAGACTCACCATAGCCCTGGTTCGTCAGTTGGTATACGCCAACCTGATGATTATGGATCGATATCTGCCCGGTATTATGGCTGTTATCTATGGTAATGTTTCGGCAGTTGATGCGATCGCTCAGATAGAAAATTAGCCCAAAGGCGATCGCAACAGCATCACTTTCTGGCAAAATTAGATGGGTCTTGGTCGTATCGATGCTTAGTGGGAATGGGTTCTGGCTGCCCATCACCTGCAAGAGCAGCGGTTTTTTCCAAAGCTGACCTCAATCGCTTGGCTGCATAAATGGACATATCGCGGGGTACATTAATGCGATCGCGTAAATATCGCAAAGCCACATCAGAACCGGATGGAGGCACGCATTCTTTGCCAGTCATCATGTATGTTAAAGCACAACGTAGGGCTTGATCAAACAATCGATCGTCAGCAGGGTTGACTCGAATAATATTGGTGCGGTGGTCGATAACTCGCCCCAAAGCTTCCATAGGAGAGTTTTCTGGTTCTGGATAGGTAACATCTGGTAGTCCAAACCAGGGACCATTATCCACCCGCGCTTTGTTGATCAGCATTTGGGGTTCGCCATTTTCCCAACAGCCTCCCATCTGGGGAGGTAAATCGTGGGCGTGGGTGTGAAAGTCGCTTTGGGTACCGCGATAGGTTGGCCGGCTTTCCATCGCTGCAAACCATTCTCTCAACCGTGGGTTTTCTGACCGTAAGGAGTAGCCCTTATAGTAGTAAAGGCTGGCGTTCATCCGTTCCACATAGGGAGTAAAGATAACATCAACGGTACCGAAGGTATCAAGAAAGTATGGTCCAGGGGTACTAGCTAAAGCCTCCTCAACCTTAGCCACTACACCGATAAATTGTTCTCGGTTGCGTTGTTCTTGTTGGGGAGAACCTGCTGGGTAACACAGCCAATTACACCAGGCTCTAAATAACAGTCGTTCTAATTGGCGCAAAGAAAACACCTTGCGGTCTTCCATACTGTGGTTCAATGGGCCAAAAACCTGTTCCAAAGCGATTAAAATATCATCGCTTTCCTTAATGATTCGTCCATCTAGCTCGATTGCAGGCAGCATTCCCGAAGGAACTTTACGTTTATACCAACTTTCTTTCTGCCCGTAACAGAACATTGTCACCTTTTCGATGCGGTAGGGTATCTGTTTTTCCTCCAGCCATAACCAAACTTTTTGACAGTAAGGACACCAAGCATGATTGTCGCGGTACAGTGTTACCCGCACTGCTGATTCAGGTTTTCCAAATAAACGCAACCTGGCTCTAGGGTTGGTAGGCCCATTAACGGTGTCGATTTGATAGTTCGTGAGGGTTTCTAGTTCTTGCCAGCTTAAGGGTACGGTGGTCATAGGGTGAGTTGGGTAGTGCGATTACTGAGAGCTTTTATTGACTTTACCAATTAATTCATAATTATTAATTCATAATTCATAATTAATGGTGCATTAGCCCCTAAATTTATCACTCTCAGTGAATAAAAATCTAAAACCCTTATTTGAAGAGGATTTTATGAATTTAGATGTAGGTTGGGGAGCCACTCTTGTGCGCGGGTGAATCCTGCGGATACGCTACGCGAGCCCCGCGTTGAGAGAAGTGGCGTTTGAGGAACGAAACCCAACACCCGAAGAAATTGGTATTGTTGGGTTTCACAACCTTCCACCCAACCTACATTAATTTTCTTTTTCTAGAGTGACAAAAAAGGGTTATTTAGGGCTATTTCTAATTATATTTCTCCCCGTTTCACAATTTGTATACTTTTCTACCCCATCCAATTGGCTGTGATGTGAATATTAGCAATAACTTTTAGCCCCAGGAATTGACAAACATCTGACCGTCAGAAAAGAGAGAAAAGGCAAGATAACTAAAAGTATAAAGTCTGCACAAAATCTTGACCGGATTTAGCTTGAGATATAGCAAGAAATCAAAAGGTTAGTGCTAGGCGATCGCATCGAGTTACGTAGGGTTTTCACTAATCTAATTGGTAACGCAATAAAATTTACCAATCAAGGCTACGTAAATATATCATTACGATGTGTTGATAATTTTATCGCCATTGCTATTCAAGATACAGGCTCAGGCATTTCTATACAAGAGCAAAAAGTGCTATTTGAACGGTTTCGTACCGGTAAAAAGCAAGGTTCTGGTAGTGGTCTAGGACTATATTTGTCTAAACGAATCATTGAAGAACATCATGGTTATATTAAAGTAGTTTCTGAAACAGGTAAAGGCAGTAAATTTACTATATATATGCCTCTATAGCAATAAAAAATAAAATTTGCATCTATCTTTAGATAGATTTTTTTGAGGAATATATTCAGTCTAAAGATTATATCTGGCTAACTCCAGATAGAGATGACTATTACAACCATTTAGCCTATAATAGACCATAGAAGAGATATGTTGATGGTATTTAAATTTAGGTATCTATGCCTCTCTTGTATATGAAAAGCCAAGCTATTGATTAATTGTCTCACCTTAATGTAAGTCAAGGATAAGATACCTCGATTACTACAAGTATCATGAAGAACAATAGATAATTTTAATTTGATTATCTAATACTTTCAGTATTTTAAGGATATAGTTTGGCATAATCATTGCCGAAGAGACGTACTTGTCAAATACCTAGGGTTACTATTAATTGTGATCTAGGTAATTTTTAGTATCCATACATTTTCTGCAATTCAATCAGAACCTATCAAGAAGAAATACTACTAAATATATAGGGTATGTTTTTGGGGGCTACACAGAGATATCTTGATGAATACTGTCTTATCTTTTTTAATGAAATTGGTTTCTGGGTTATTTATTATCAAAGTAAAATACAGGAGGTTGTGTGATTAGAGACTTAACATTTGATTATCCTCTAAATGTTAATTTTTTGGCTGTTCTTCTAATATTATTTATCTCAGCGATCGCATTAATTTTTAGTAAATTTATACCCAAAATATTAGCTTTTCTTCTGCGTACTTTTATTTCCCCAGAGGTTGGTGACACAGCTCAATCTTTAATCGAGCCTCATAAGATTTTAATTCAAACAGTAATTACACTTAGCATCGCGGAAATCATATTATTAGTAATGCCATTTCTCAATAAATATCCTATTACTGAAATTTGTATTAGTTTAGCATTAACCATAAGCATTGGTTTGCTTGCGTCGAGAATATCTGGCAAGTTTTTAGATGATTATCTTCTAGAGTTGGCTGCTAAAAGTGGACGCAAAGCTAACAGTGAATTATTTATATCTGCCAAAGTAATCTCTAATTTAGTAATTATCATTGTTGCTATTATTGTGTTTGCTCAAACCCATAAAATTAATGTGTTGGGGATATTAGCAAGTTTAGGAATTGGAGGTTTAGCAGTTGCTTTTGCTGCCCAAAAAACATTAGAGCAATTTCTTGGTGGTGTAGTTATATATTTAGATCAACCCTTCACAATAGATGATTATATAGGGTTACCAGATGGAATTTTTGGTAGAGTCGAATCTATCGGTTGGCGTTCTACAAAAATAAGAACTTCCGGTAAGGGAACCATTGTGATTATTCCCAATAATGCTTTGACTCAGATGCATATTGAAAACTTCTCTGGAGCCAAAAAAGTCATGTCAATCCTGAACTTGAGTTTTAATCGAGAAGTAGATAAAAGAGAACAAGCCTTAATCCGTCAGGTTATTTTAGCTAGTACCAATGATATTTTTGGTTTAGATTCACGTAGTACCGATATTACATTTAAGAACAATGAAAATGGCAATCAAACAAAAGGTAGTCAAGCTCAAATTACTTTCTTTATTCTTGGTTCTGGTGAAGTATCAATGGAATTGCGTCGCCAGTTGCTAGATATGGCTAGACAGAATATGAACCAAAAGCTGAATGAATATGGAATTGGTTTTGAAATGGATGAGCCGACTATCTATGTCGATGCCCCAATAACTGTTTAATTATGCTCATGGAAATTCTCAATCAAATTCTTAGTTTTTTACAGAAAGAAGAAATTCGCAACATTGAATTTTTTGTATTTTTCTTGATTGTATCTTTGATAGTTGGACGATACACGCCATCTATCGTTAAAGTTATTTTTCAAAAATTATTTCCTCAAACAATTGCAGAAATATATGAAAAAATAATCGAGCCTGTCAGTAACTTATTTAGAATATCTGGAACTTTAATTCTGATTTCTTTATCTTTTAATTTTCTACAAGAGTATCAAGCGTTCTATAATTTCTTTCAGTTTTTTGTTGAATTATCGGTAATTATAAGTGTAACTTGGTTGGTTTCACGGATATTTAGACAAATAATCCGTTCCTATGGAGTTAATTTAATTAGAAAATTAGGTTATGCAGCAGACGATTTATTGTTAGTTTCAGAAACTATTTTTAATGTCATTATTGGTTTTATTGCCGTCCTAGCTTTTGCTAAAGGTAGATTTGATTTAATTGGTTTATTGACTGGATTGGGAATTGGAGGATTAGCGATCGCCTTTGCTGCTCAAAAAACCTTGGAACAGTTTTTGGGTACATTAGTGTTATATTTAGACCGTCCATTTATACCGGGAGAATACATTCGTATTCCTGCATCTAATCAATTATCAGAAGGAGTATTTGGTCGAGTTGAATCCATCGGAATTCGTTCTAGCAAAATACGTACTGCTGCAAAAAGTACATTAATAATTGTACCTAACTCAATCTTAGCTAATTTACAAGTGGAGAATATTACTCGTGGTAAAAAAGTAATGGTATTACTTTATTTTGATTTTAACAAGAAGTTAGAAGAAAAAGGAGAAGCATTAGTCAAACAAGTCATTAAAGAAAGTACCGATTCCTTGTTTGGGATAGATCCAGGTAGTACTAAAATCAGTTTATTAGAGGATTCAGACAATGAAAATAGTAGAGCGAGAATTACATTTTTTATTTTAGGATCTAGTGAAAATTCGATTGAATTAAGGAAGCAATTACTAGAAATGGCTAATGAAAGAATTTCCCAGAAATTAAAATCATTTGGAATTGAATTTGTAATGCAAGAGCCTAACATTTATGTTGAGTCTCCAGTAACTATATAGGATTTGTCGGTAATTAAAGTCTCTAAAACAACTATTTATAAGTAAAAAAGTAAATGTCTTCCCTTACAAAACAAACTTCCCGTCAGCGAGAAATAGTAGAAGTAGTATTTCGTAACGGTTGGGGTTATATGCGTTCTCTGTTGACTGGGAACAAAGCCGATGAACCACAGTTACCACCTCCAGCTGTTTTACGTAATATCTTGACTGAATTGGGTCCGGTTTATGTTAAGCTGGGACAACTTCTTTCTACCCGTCCCGACTTACTACCTGGAGAGTATGTAGATACTTTAACTGACTTACAAGCTAACGTTCCACAAGTCCCTTGGGAAGAAGTAAAAAATCTGATTGAACAAGAATTAGGACAATCAATTACAGAAGTTTTTACAGATATTAATATAGAAGCGATCGCAGCTGGTTCTATTGGTCAAGTTCATCAAGCTACTCTCAAAAATGGTCAACAAGTAGCACTGAAGGTACAACGTCCAGGAATAGATGTGGTTGTCGCTCAGGACATCTCTTTAATTAAGGGTTTAGCAGAGTTAGTTGCTCTCACAGACTTGGGTAAAGACTATGACATGGTGGCGATAGCTGAGGAATTTACCACTGCTTTGCAAGCCGAACTTGACTTTACTACAGAAGGGAAATATACCGAGCAACTATCTCGTAACCTATCTAGCAGTAAATGGTTTGACCCTCAACAGTTAATAATTCCCAAAATATACTGGAATTTAACTACCTCTAAACTATTAGTAATTGAGTGGTTAGAAGGTGTTCCCATATTATCCTCAAAACTGTGCAATTCTGAAACTGAAGAGCAAACTAAAAAGCCGCGACGGGAAATTACTACCCTATTATTTCGTGCTTTTTTCCAACAGATTTATATAGATGGATTCTTCCACGCCGATCCCCATCCTGGTAATATTTTTTATTTGGATAATGGTCGTGTAGCACTGTTGGATTGCGGGATGGTGGGACGTTTAGATCCCCGCACCCAACAAATTTTAACGGAAATGCTATTGGCGATTGTGGATTTAGATGCTCGACGTTGTAGTCAGTTAACTTTAGAACTTGCAGAATCAGGTCAACCATTGAGTTTAGATCGGTTGACAAATGATTACGACAAGATGCTACGTAAGTATTATAATCTGAGTCTCGATCAAATTAATTTTAGTGAAGTTTTTTACGAAATTCTGCAAATAGCCAAAAACAATAAAATCCGCCTACCTAGTAATATGGGTTTATATGCTAAAACTTTAGCAAATATGGAGGGTGTAGCCCGGGGTTTTTATCCAGAAATTAACCTCTTGGATCAAATTAAACCCCTAATGACGGATTTGTTTCGCCGTCAATTATTAGGAGATAGTCCAGTAGAAACCTTCTTAAGAACTGCTCTCGATTTCAAAAGTCTTTCCTTGCGATCGCCACGTCTAACAGAATTACTTTTGGATCGGGTGACTTCTGAAACCTTAAAGTGGAATATTACTATTAAAGATTTAGATAGTTTGCGACGCAGTCTTGATGACTCAGCTAATAGGCTTTCATTTAGTGTTTTGGTTGGTTCTTTAATTATGGGAGCCGCTATTATCTCCGCACAATCTCAAACTACTCAGTTATCTTTCCTGAGTAACATTCTGTTTGCTGCTGCTAGTTTTTTGGGACTTTGGTTAGTTATTAGTATTCTGCGATCGGGAAATTTGAGGTAAATAAGGTCATATTTCTGCCTTGGTATCAGGTGCTATTTCCATTCCTGACTGACCTATCTTATGTTCCATGAGGACTAGATCCTTAAAACTACCAATATTTATCCCCATGCGATCGCAGTCTTGCTGTAATTGAGATTCAAATGTTTTTAAATCTTGACCATAACCACATCTTTTTGCAGCTAATTCAAGACCTGCATTATAATTTGCTCTCGCACAATCAATCAGCTCTGTACCAGTAAGTGGTATTGATGATGCCATAAAATCCTATATTTCTCTGACCAATATTCACGTTTATCACTTAATAGTATTCATCTGGCAAAAGTCCTACGAGGGTAAGAAACGGTAAAACAAGTAGCAATTTTATTTTTCTCTGCTAATAGTTTTAACCCATTTGGTATCTTTACCTTCTCCGGTAAGATAACCCAAAATGGTAGTTATCAAATATACATTTAGTCATGCGATCGCCCTACATTGCTCGTTATGGAGGGTGCGAAGCACCTTCCACAACGCCGAACAAAATAATTGAACCTCTGCTGTTTTGAGTCAGAACTTATGCGCGTACAATACCTCCATCACGTCACAGAGATAGGCGATGCCCGAATAATCGTCGAAAAACTTAGCTGCGACCTCATCCGAAATCTTCACAGCCATATCCCGATTGGGGGTGAGCACCTCGAACTTTATATTCGAGAATTCATCGGAGGAAACGGTGGGTTGTCCCGACGAAGGTAGGTTGCGACTGCCTTTACCGCCAGCGGGCACCACCGTATAACCGGTAGCCCCGGCTTCGTCGATTATCTTGGCGATCTTTTTCATCAGCAACTTTTCCGTGATGATGACGAGCTTGCTGGCTTGCTGGCTCATGTTTATTACCTCCTATACGTGTGTATTCATTAAACTACTTGACTTCTCCTGTGGTTGAAACACACAGGATTCTAAGCGGTTGTCACGGAGCGGGTTGAAACCGCGCTGGGTGACATTTGCTTACGATATTTCTTTTTCATGTCCCTGAAAAGGTCATACCGTTTGGGGTCAGTCATA
>JASJDS010000227.1 GCA_030065055.1 Calothrix sp. MO_192.B10 | reverse complement strand
ACAAGATAATATCATATTTTGTAGTCATACTATCTTCGGGAGAAACGCTCGTGATAAATCCCTTTGAGTCGGGTTTCATCCCCTGGTTAAAAACGAGCGGGGTTCTCACCCTCCCATTATATTTTGATAGAAACAGAATTCGCTAAAATCTATGGAGTGCAACGTTTTGTTAAATTCATAATTGGGCTTTGCTGACAAATTGCTTCTATTATCAGCTGTTCTCTACCCTAGCCCTTGAGCGGGCGGCTACGCCAACGGGCAAGGCATCTATGCTGGAGTCAGGAGGCAGGAGTCAAAAATAAGTTTTAAGGTAAGCCATGAATGCCTTGCCCAACCTGGGTTTAAGAACCCCAGTAAATCTATGATTTACTGGTTTACAATTACAGGGGGATTCTGACCCCCTGTAATTAAACCTTCTGACTTCTTCCTTCTGACTTCTTCCTTCTTCAACGGTAAGCTCGTTAAGATAAACATTTTCTTGCTGTGGAAGGATTAACGAAATCATGTAAGTTAGCATCCCAAATACTAATGTAAATAAAGTCACAATCTTGTCTGATAATTTGACCCTTCCAAGCACCAAGAGAAAATTTGAAATCATCAGACTGGCGTTGTTGAACTTTTTGTAGTCCCTGCTGAATTTGTGGTGTAGCTTTACCTGCTAACATCCCATTTAAGGTGTTTTGCATTAATTGAGGATCTACAGATTGGGCAAAAGATGCTTCGGTTTGTCTCAGTACCCCTGTATTACGGTCAAATAAATAACCAAGGTCAATTTGGTTGGGAACTACTTTATAGGTGACAGCACGGGTATTACCCCACAATCCTCTTAAATCTTTCGCTGGCTTGCCAAGAACTGCTTCTACATCCTTCCTAGCTGTACCTGCGGGAAATGCTGGTGGTACTTTCCCAATACTAGCTGTTTTCTTCGGTGGTGGTGAATCTACGGTTGGTGAAGTTTGGGTATTTTCCGGTGTGGTTGGTGATATAGCTACGGTTGGTGAATTTTCCGTATTTTCCGGTGTGGCTACTGGTTGGGGTGTGGATGTCTCTGAGGTAACAGCAGGTGTGGGTGTGACTTCTGGGTTGGGAGTGTTGGGGATAGCAGGTGTAGATGCCCTGTCTGAGCTATTGGGGGTATTGTCCGGGGAAATGGTGGGTATGGGGGATTCTGTAACGGGATTAATATCAGTATTTTCTGGGTTAGACGTAGTTGATTTAGTCACATTATTGCTGACTTGGGGTTGACGATTCATAGTAGCGATCGCCACTGCTCCAATTAAGCCACCAACTAGTAAACTACCTATAATTAACCCTGGTTTTTGCCAACCTTGACGATCCTGTTGTGGAGGAATAGTGGCTATTTTCCGAGAGGGGGATAGGGGTTGAGTTTCCTGGTTATTTGCAACTGCCCGGGGAGCCAGGGGAATTGTGGCTTGAGTTGCTGCCGGTGGCATTACACTGGGAGATGATTGTAAATCTGATAACATTTGCATTGCCGTACCATAGCGATCGCTCACATTGGGTTTAATGGCGCGATCGATTATCATGGCAAAATCAGGGGATATTCCTGACACATGCTCGCGCCAAATGATTTCCCCGGTTTGCAGATTGGCTTCTAACTCCTGGGGATGTTTACCAGTCAATAAATATACTGCTGTTAAACCTAAACTGTATAGGTCTGTGGCATAGACTGGATGCCCTGTAGCTTGCTCGTTAGGCATATATCCTGGTGTTCCAATTACCAAAGAACGGGTGGGAGAGCCAGAAGAATTACCTACGGAACGAATTGTTTCTTTAACCGCTCCAAAATCAATCAACATGGGTTTCCCCCACGGTTCGGAGGATGGTTGCACCATGATATTATCAGGCTTAATGTCCCGGTGAATAATGCCTTTGCTATGGACATAATGCAAAACCGACAACAAATCACAGACAATTCCCCGGACAATAGATTCATTGAGAGTGCCTTGGGATTCGACAATATCTGTGAGGGTTTGACCTTGAATCCACTCCTGGACTAAATAGAATTGACCATTTTCCGAGAAATAAGCATATAGTTTGGGTATGCGATCGCTACCTTCCCCTAAATATTCTAAAGTTGCTGCTTCCCTTTCAAACCGTTGCTGAATCATTTGATAGGTTTGCGGATCGTTGGTAATTGGTTTGAGTTGCTTAATTACACAACGACGACGGGAAGGCATATGGGTGTCTTCCGCCAAAAAGGTTTCACCGAACCCACCACTACCTAATACCTGAATTACTTGATAACGATTGTTGAGCAGTTTTATTGTTTTCATCCACTGTCAAAAAGGAGTGTTTTCACAAATGTATACTAACTAGTGCAAGTAGGTAGTGCCCATGAATAAGGTAGCACCGATGAAAAAATTTCATCCCCAAGTAGGTAAGTATAGCAGGAGACGGGAGGCAGTCCTGATGGGATGATGAAGTAATAAATAATAAGTAATTTTTATGAGTCATGGGGTTTAGCTCCCCGACTTCAATCCTACGAATCCCTATGATATGCGAATATTTATTAAACTGAATATTAAATCTCCATCCCTAATCCCATGTCATGGCATTAGGATAAAAGCATCACAGTGTTTTGGTTTAAATAAACTAAAATCACGGTAATCTAAAGTTAAAATAGTAGTAATATTAAGTCGCTCTGCCATAGCCATAACACTAGCATCAACAAAATCAATACGACTATCAACATACTGTTCAAGAATTTCTGAGATTCTGAAGATATCTTCTGCAGTGAGTGCTATCAATGAAAATCGACTAGCTGAAAGTCCTTGGAGAAAGTTGGAAACCTTTTTTATCCCTGCTTCTCTTCCTACCAGATAAGCAACTTCTGCTAAGACAGTCTGGGGGAGGAGAATATTTTGTTTATGAAGATAAATTTTTCTGACAGAATCATGATTTGAATCTGAGCTATTAGTTAAAGCAACAATAAATCCTGTATCTGCTATGACTGTTTCCATGTCCATCCAGAATTTTGTTTAATTTCTTGTTGCAAAATTTCTTCTGATGTTTCTGCAAGGTGAGGCGAGCCAGAAAATAGTCCGATGAGAGGATCTTCTTCATCAGAGATCGTAGGTTGATCTGTATTTGTTCCTATGGGTTGGTAAACTAACACAATTTCTATTTCTTGACCGGCAGGTAAATCATTAAGTTGAATTTGTAAACTGCCATCAGCACCTACATGAGAACGTAATCGGATAGTTTGCATGGGATTTATTTTTTCTTATTTTAACTAGTAACCAATATCCCTTATTATCAGGACTTACACACGGACAACATATTTTCGTCATTGCGACGTAAGGAAGCAATCGCAAAGTCTTATTTTCCGTGACTAGTGCGTAAGTCCTAATTATAAAAGAATGCAACACATCATCATCGGTTCGTAGGGGTGAGGTCACCCCGCCCCTACTATGATAAAAGCTCAAGGCTAGAAAGCATAATACTTTTGACTTTTGACTGAACCGCAGCGTTACTAAAGTTCTTTCATTTTTGCCAGTGCCTGTTGGCGTTCATTTTCCTTACCTTGTCGTTCTTAGAAGCACCCCACCGACGGCACACCACCCCCTATGAATGGAACAAACACCAGATATCCAATCCCTTTCCCCTTTCCCCCTTACCCTTTACCCCGTCTTTCTTAAAAGAGATTGGGGATGCAGCTGCCACCTTTTCCCAGAGGGAAGGTTAGAAAAGATACTTGATTGCTGACAGTGACTTTAACGCTCCCAAGATACTTCCTTCCCCAGGGGTGGTGGTTAAGGTATTGATGTCCTGTTAGTTAAACACTTATACACATATCTCGTACCAAGAAAGTGGAAGAGTCAGGCGGGCATTGCCAGCCTTGTATAGTTTATAAAGTTATGGTATATGTACAAGCTGCTCCCTCTCAATCTAATATGCAAAATAATTCTGCGATCGCCCTAACCAGCAAAACTCATATATTCTTTACTTTACTGAAATTAAATCTTTATTCAATTAATTGATATTTATACATTTGCACTTCTAAAATTATAATATAACTGTTTTATTGTTTATGTGAGTATTACTAATTTTACATAATATTTGTATAATAATTTACTCACCTATATTAATACTGAAATAAAATTAATACCCTTAATCTAAATAATTACACTTAACAATATATGGAAAATCAAGAGAAGCAATCTCAGGAATTAACCACAAAAGTGCTAGAGAGGCAAAAGCAAGAAGAAATTATGCATGATATTCTCATCTTGCTAGACAATTTAATTACTAGAGAAGAGGCTACAGTCAAGTTAATCGTCAATTCTCTCTATGATGTTGGCAGTGTTAACTTGATTAATCAAAAATTTCGTTCCCGTACTTTTAATAAAACACTAAAACTAATTTCTCGCGTATCCAAACCGGCATTTAAAATTATAGCTTGGCGATGGGTAAAGAAAAATAGCCCGCGATTAATTACTAATTGGATGCAAAGAAAAGTAGCATTTGAACAGGCGAAACCAGAAATACAGCAAGCACAAGTAGCCATCGCACCCCAAAAGGTCAGTACAAATGTTTTACCCCCAGCACAAGAGCGGGTACAAGAGGTAAAATATCTACGTTCTCAAGTCAAGCTTTTGGTTAGCTTGCTCATAGGGACAGTTACTGTATTTGGTGGTAGTTTTGCCTGGATGGGTTATGAAATGCAGCGATCGCACCAACAAACCATCCAAGAGATCCGCACCCAAATGAAAATAATGGAAGCTAACCGCAATCCCCGTTAATTAACTCGCTACGCGAGAAGGAACAAGGAAGAGGGTTTGAACGGTAAAACTTGCAAGTCTTCTAAACAAAAAGGTCTTCTTCTTCCTTCTTCCTTCTTCCTTCAGTTAAGGTAATTCTAAAGGAATATGACCGAGGTAGCCTTTACGGTAATCTGTTAAAAGTTGCCGTGCAGTACGCTCCACATCACCTTGATAGCGATGTGCGGCTAACGAGTGTAAGTATCCTTCTCCAGTATCGTTGGTAGAATCTAGACCGTAACGGGATTCGAGAGGTGACTTCGGTAATAAATCAGTTGCAACAGCTTGGAGATAATTCAGTATATCTACTAATCCTGCGGCTACTAATTGATTATCATAGGATGCTTGTCCAATATCATCGCAAATTGCCAACTTTAAAGCTGCTTCTTGGTCTGATAACTTAACGGGAATTACCCCCGGTGCATCTAATAATTCCAATTCCTTGGATATCCTTACCCAACGCAATTGACGAGTCACCCCAGGACGGGCGGCACTTTCTACCACCTTTTTACCCACCAAGCGATTAATTAAAGCTGATTTACCCACATTAGGAAACCCAATTACTACGGCTCGAATGGGACGGGGTAACATTCCGCGATCGCGTCTTCTCTGATTAACTGCTGCTCCTGCGGTTTGGGTAGCTTTTGATACGGCTGCTACTCCTCTGCCTTTTTGGGCGTTGGTAAAATAAGGTACTTCTTCCAGTTGTTTAAACCAATCCTTCCACACTTCCTGGATTTGGGGAGTAATCATATCCAAGCGGTTGAGTATTAATACCCGTGCTTTATTTCCTACCCATTGCGGTACTTGGGGGTGGTGTGTTGCTAAGGGAATACGAGCATCCCTCACTTCTAATACTACATCTACCTGTTTTAGCTGTTCTTTCAGGTTTTTTTCCGCCTTGGCAATGTGACCGGGGTACCATTGAATTAGGTTTAATTTATAGTTATCGGTTAGAGACATAATTATTTTCAGTGGTCAGTAATTGATTGATGGTACAAACCTCCCAATTGATCTGTTGAATTAATCCACAATCTAAAATCCAAAATTGTTTGATTGATGTAAAATCAAGCGATTACCATCAGGATCGTAGGCATAAATTTCCCTACCGTGGTTAGCAGTGATTATATTTCCCGGTGGAGTATAACCCAAATTTGTCAGATGAGCGATCGCTACTTCTAAATCCCTCACTTCTAAGCATAAGCTGATTGTACCCTTTCGGGAATGTTCAAATTCCGATGTATGGTTTGATTTAGGTTGGAAAATACCTAACCTGAGACTGGGAAGCTGAAATTCAGCATATACATTGGGAATCAGCTTGATGGGTTGCTGTTGGAATAATTTAGTATAGAAATTAACAACTCTCTCTATATTCACAGTAGCGATGGTTACTATTGCCTGAGTACAGGGGAAAATATCAGACATACTGGTAAATCAAAGGCTTTAACTTTAAGTCAATTTGAAACCTCATCCATGTTGAAACCTGGAGTTTCTAATTATTCTCATGTGTCATTGCGACGTAAGGAAGCAATCCCAAAGTCATGTTATGAAACAACGATTCTCAAGGTAGATGAGGTTTAAATGTAGAATGAGCGAATGAGCGAATGAGCGAATTATTTTTCTGCATTATTAATTTTTCCAATGTCTCTTAAGCCGGGGATGAAACCGATTTAAGGGCTTTAACCCTGAGTGATATTTGGTGCTATACTACTTTATAACTTGGAGAGGTGGCAGAGTGGTTGAATGCGGCGCACTCGAAATGCGTTATACCTTCACCGGTATCGGGGGTTCGAATCCCCCCCTCTCCGTTAGAGTATACAATGCGATAAAATGCGATCGCCCTTATTTTAGCACCAGGTAATGCCTATGCACCTAGGACTAAGCGACGCTCCCTCCAAGAGCGGCCCAAGAGGGGATCGGGTTTACTCTGCGAGTTTCACTCAGGTTAATCAACGGAACCTAAAAGCCAATACTTCATTCCATTAACTATAGTAGAATAACACCACTATTAAGGGAAGAACCTGATTAAATCTAGCTTTCCAGACTCTCTTTACAAGGTTCTAATTTATTAGCATAGCGGTTTCGGGGCTACCATGCTCCCAAACATTTTTAGATGTTAGTATTTTCCCATTGGGTAGGAGAGCAAATTCTTGTCAAGGAAAGGTTGCATGAAAAATATCTAATTTTTTATGCAGCAAGGGATAATTTTATAACCCTAATAATTTTCATTCATAAAGTACAACTTTACGCTACAGTTTAGTGCAGTCAAACTTAGGTAGTCAAAAAAGCAATGTAAGTCTTTAAGGTATTGTCTTTCAGACATCACCAGCAAATTGTGAGGAGAATCAAAATAATATGCGAGCTTTACTTATTTATCCTATATTTCCCAAAACCTTTTGGTCCTATGAAAAGATTTTACAATTAGTCGATCGCAAAGTATTATTACCTCCTCTTGGTTTAGTCACAGTAGCAGCAATTCTCCCCCAGGAATGGGAATTTAAACTAGTAGATCGAAATATTCGTCCCGTTACAGAGGCAGAATGGGAATGGGCTGATATAGTCATTCTCTCCGCAATGATCGTGCAAAAACAAGACTTGCTCGACCAAATTAAATCAGCCAAACGCCGGGGTAAACTAGTTGCCATTGGCGGTCCCTATCCTACCTCCACACCGGATGAGCCAAAAGCCGCCGGTGCAGATTTTTTGATTTTGGATGAAGGGGAAATCACCCTGCCCATGTTTGTCGAAGCCATCCAAAAAGGTGAAACATCAGGCACATTCCGCGCTACGGAAAAACCGGATGTCACCACCACCCCCATACCCCGCTTTGATTTGCTGGACTTTGATGCCTACGATATGATGTCGGTGCAGTTTTCTCGCGGTTGTCCTTTTCAATGTGAGTTTTGTGACATTATTGTCCTCTATGGACGCAAACCCCGTACCAAAACCCCAGCACAACTGTTAGCAGAATTAGATTACCTTTACGAACTAGGGTGGCGCAGGGGCGTATTCATGGTGGACGACAACTTTATTGGCAACAAACGGAACGTGAAACTGTTGCTGAAAGAGTTAAAAGTGTGGATGGCAGAACATCAGTACCCCTTCCGTTTTGATACCGAAGCATCAGTAGATTTAGCATCAGATCCAGAATTAATGGAATTGATGGTGGAATCTGGTTTCGCTGCGGTGTTCTTAGGTATTGAAACCCCGGATGAAGATAGTTTGCAGTTAACCAAGAAATTTCAAAATACCCGTAGTTCCCTCACAGAAGCAGTACAAACCATTATCAAAGCCGGATTGCGTCCCATGGCAGGCTTTATCATTGGCTTTGACGGAGAAAAATCAGGAGCAGGCGATCGCATTGTACGTTTCGCCGAACAAGCTGCGATCCCTTCCACCACATTTGCCATGTTACAAGCACTACCTAATACAGCCTTGTGGCATCGTTTAACCAAAGAAGGTAGACTGCGCTCTAGTCAAGACGGCAACATCAATCAAACCACCTTAATGAACTTTATTCCCACCCGTCCCCTAGAAGATATTGCCAGGGAATATATTGAAGCTTTTTGTGCTTTATACGACCTAGAAAAATACTTGGATAGGACATATCGCTGTTTCTTAATGATGGGCACCCCTACCTGGAAAGCACCCTTGAAGATGCCGGAGTGGAAAATTGTCAAAGCACTAGCAATAATTATCTGGCGACAAGGGATTAAACGTCCAACCCGGTGGAAATTCTGGCATCACCTATTTAGTATGATTAAACGCAATCCAGGGGTTGCCGAGCATTACCTAGCCACCTGCGCCCATATCGAGCATTTCTTTGAATATCGTCAAATCGTCCGCGAACAAATTGAATCCCAGTTAGCAGAATATCTCGCCCAAGGAGAAGAAAAGCCTTATGTGGTAGAGGAGAAGAAAGAGGCGATGGTGTGATGAGGTGATGGGGTGATGGGGTGATGGTTGACAGTTGACCGACCTTCGGTCGAGGGAACAGGGAACGGGCAACGGGCAACAGTTGGGTTGGTTGGTTGGGAACAAAGGTTGTTGCCCTTGAGTTCCCTCGACCCACCAGTGGGTCCCAAGCCCCGTCCCTTTGGGACGATTGCGTTGGACGGGGTTTAAATCCTCGTCCAACGCCTTCACTGTTCCCTCTTCCCTCTTCCCTGTTCCCTTTAAAGTTGACAGTCTTTAATTCATCACTCCTTCCCTCTTTCACTCCTTCCCTCCTTCCCTCCTTCCCTCCTTCCCTCCTTCACTCCATTCCCTCCTTCCCTGGCAAACCGTTAAAGTTCATTGCGAATTATAAATGTAGATCAAACAACGTGATAAGTTTTGGGAATGATAATGAGCAACTACTACCATTTGTAAAGGAGATAGACAGTGGCAATGGAATCACAACCTGTGGCAAACACACATACATTCCGTGAAGATTTTAGTGAATATGTGGCTCACCTCCAACTTCATATGGCACTGCAAGCCCGAAACTTGGTTCCAACCCTGAAACAAACCCAGCCACAACAACAAACACCAGAACATAGCAGACAGGAATTACTCCATCAAACTCAAGCAGACTTTGAAAAGCAGATATCTCGGCAAATTCCCTAGGATAGGATATAAAAAATCAACTACAATCAAAGTAGATATTGTTGGGTAATTACTGTTGTTCTACTCAGCAAATCTACTTTTTTCAATTTGATGGGTGCCAAAATCTCCCCTTGGGAGCAATATTTAGTCACAAAAAGCCGTTAGAATTAACCTACACAAATCCTCTGTATCCCTATTACTTGAGGCTGAATGGCAGCTTAAATACAAATGACTTCACTAATTCCTCAAAATCTCAGCGTAGTCATCCGACCAGTACAATATCGCGATCTGGATGGAATTGAAAGATTAACTCAAGAGTCATCGGCTGTCGAGACTGAGAAACAAGCTGATTGCGCCACAAGACAGATGCAACATCTGCGTCACTGGTATGGGATATTAAAATTTTTAAGCTGGTTTCCTAACCCCCTACAGTACCGGCTTTGTACTTACGTAGCCGAACAAGGACGGAATTTGTTGGGTGTAATTCAAGTTTCTCCTTTTAACCGCACCTGCAGTACTTGGCGGGTGGAGCGAGTAATGCTAGAAAGTGGTATTGATCGCCAGGGAATTGGTTCCCAGTTACTACGCTACTGCTTTGAGTCATTATTGGAAGCGCGTACTTGGATACTGGAAGTCAATGTAAATGATAAAAATGCCTTAGCACTGTATCGCCAAAACGGGTTTCAGCGTTTGGCAGAAATGACCTACTGGGAAATTACCCCCGGCTTATTGGCAGATTTAGCCCAATCAGAGCCAGATTTACCCAATTTGCTACCCATAAGCAATGCCGATGCCCAATTACTTTATCAGTTAGATACAGCTTCCATGCCTCCCCTAGTAAGGCAGGTTTTCGATCGCCAAACCCACGATTTTAAAACAGGTTTGTTTGCCTCATTAACATCCAATATTCAGCAATGGTTGACAAAAATAGAGGTTGTCAGTGGTTATGTTTTTGAACCCCAGCGCAAAGCAGCAATTGGTTGTTTTGAAGTGAAGTTAGATCGTAAAGGGCAACAACCCCATGTTGCCAACCTCACAGTGCATCCAGCATACACCTGGTTATATCCAGAATTAATTTCTCAACTGGCTCGCATTGCTCAAGATTTTCCTCCCCAAACAATCCAGTTGGCTTCTGCTGACTATCAACCAGAAGGGGAAGAATATTTAGAGCAAATAGGAGCTAACCGCATAGAGCATACTTTAATTATGTCCCGTTCGGTTTGGCATAAAGTCAGGGAATCAAGATTCGTATCTTTAGAAGGAATTCAGTTACCGGAAGTTCTACAAGGATTACAGCCAGCCCGTAAGCCCATACCAGGGGGTATGTCATGGTCTCCCCGTAATCAGCCAAAGCCTTCAGATCGACTGAACAAAACTAAACCTGTGCAAGACCATGTCAACTTTTCCTCTGACGGCATCACAGAACGGAGGGAGTATAATCACAATAGTGGAGAAACTGATTCTCACTCAGAGCAGGTAAATAAACATCAGGAGTAAATATTTGCGGGATCGGGATAATTTGTCTACCACACCAACCAACCAGCGTCCACAACCATCATTTATTTCTGCCCTAGGTTTGGATGTGGGTCGTAAACGTATTGGCGTTGCAGGTTGCGATCGCACCGGTTTAATAGCCACTGGAATTACTACCATTGAGCGTCAATCTTTTGTTCGGGATGTAGAACAAATCCGCACCTTAGTTGAACAGAGGGAAGTACAAACCCTAGTAGTCGGCTTACCTTACTCTATGGATGGTTCCTTGGGCTTCCAAGCCCGTCAAACCCAAAAGTTTGCCAACAGACTTGTTAAAGCCTTGCAACTGCCCCTAGAGTATGTGGACGAGCGATTAACATCCTATCAAGCAGAACAAATGTTAATTGCCCAGAAAATTTCCCCATCCCGCCATAAAAGCTTAATCGATCGCAAGGCAGCTTCCTTAATTTTGCAACAATGGCTGGATAGTAAAAATCGCAGTAGCTAAAGTAACAAAACAATCAACCGGGCGATGGCTCCTAGGAGCATGATATTCTGAAGTGGATTAGCCAGCAATGGAAGCAGATTAAACAACTATGTAATCGATATAAATTGTGATTATATAGTCAATTTATTGCGTAAAATTGATGGTAGTTTTCCAGTTGCAAGCAAATTTCGGTTATGTTTTCCTCTCCGTTTTCCGACGAAAATGAGCACGATCTGGGTGCCATCACTTTGACTGATGAGCAAGGAAGAAGTCTTGAATGCTACATTGAAGATTCCCTAATGGTGGATGGACAAGAATATTTTTTACTACTTCCTAAACACTCACCAGTAGAAATTTTTGCTTGGCGTACTGAAGATGAAGAAGAAGCCATTTTGATTGAAGATGATGCTACAATTGCTGAAATTTTTAGTACAGCCCAAGCCGTTCTCGCCGAACAGAACCTAGAACTGCAAAATACAGCTTATGCTCTGACAGTTGCAGGGGATTTACCTCCTGTAGAAGAAGCAGAAATTTTCACATTAGAGATTGAAGATGAAGAGGAGAATTTAGAACCAGAGCAATTGCAATTACTTGCCAATTTTTATCATAAAAAACAAGAATATGCAATTTATACACCGCTCGATCCCCTACTATTCTTCGCCAAGAAATCTCAATCTGGTCAACCGGAATTACTTTCTCCAGAAGAGTTTCGTAAATTCCAGCCTTTATTAGAAAAATATCTTTTTGATGAAGCAGAATAATATTTAGCACTCAAAATTTAAATATTAAAAAATAACTTTTTAATTGGGAGTTTTGAGTATTTATATTTGTTTACTTCATCATTTCAAAATGTTCTACAGCAGTTTGCTTTCCCCTTGAAGAAGGAAGAAGTCAGAAGGTTTAATTACAGGGGGATTCTGACCCCCTGTAATTGTAGACCAGTCAATCATAGATTTACTGTGGGTCTTAAACCCAGGTTGGGCAAGGCATTCATGGCTTACCTGAAAACTTATTTTTGACTCCTGCCTCCTGACTCCAGCATAGATGCCTTGCCCGTTGGCGTAGCCGCCCGCTCAAGGGCTAGGGCTGATAAA
>JASJDS010000039.1 GCA_030065055.1 Calothrix sp. MO_192.B10 | reverse complement strand
ACACACAGGATTCTAAGCGGTTGTCACGGAGCGGGTTGAAACCGCGCTGGGTGACATTTGCTTACGATATTTCTTTTTCATGTCCCTGAAAAGGTCATACCGTTTGGGGTCAGTCATAACCCCGTCTATTCTTTTTAAGAATAATCCAATCTGAGTCCGTGCTAAACCAAATGGCTGAACGCTTATTCAGGAATACACAAGGTTAAAACCTTGCCCGTCCGCTTCATCCCCTGGTTACAAACACAGGGGTTCTCGCGTCCCGTCTTGCCTTGATAGTACATAGAAGCTCAGGAAAATGGCAGCACCGCGTGCTACCGCGCCGATCTAGCCGCCGCATTGGTCGCCAAGCCAGAGGAACAGCGGCAGACGGCGACCCGTCTAGGAGTTGTTCATTAGCGCCTGTGCAAGCCCGATGAAGAGGGGTATTCCCAAGGCAAGGGCAACCGGCGTACCGACGGCTGTGGACGAGCCGATGTAGGCAGAGGGATTGGCAGATGGGATGCCGGCTCGCAAAGTGGGGGGACCTGAGATATCTGAACTGGAGGCGGCGATGACAGCCAGGATGACGACACCGCCAAAGCTGAATCCCGTAGCGTAGTGGGCAATCATGCCGAGACCGAAGGCGATGAACCCATGCAGCAAAGGTGCCACCAGGGCATATAGGGCGTACCACTGGCCCACCTTACGCAGCTCACCGAGCCTTGCTGTGGCCTCCATACCCATTACTAGCATCAGTATCGAAAGTAGGCCGCGGAAGAGGGGATTGAAGAAGCTCTCATAGACACTTTCCGGCCGGGTTAGTATGCCTAGAGCGAGGCCAAGCAGCAGTGCCGATAGGGCAGAGCCTTGGAGGCTTTCCTGAATGATGGGCCATATCTTGACCCGCTCGCCTCCGGGAACGCGCTGCTCCCTGGGATACCCGCCTGCGGTAATGCCCTGCCCACTGGGATACCCGCCTGCGGTAATGCCCTGCCCACTGGGATACTCGCCTGCGGTAATGCGCTGCTCGCTGGGATACTCGCCTGCGGTAATGCCCTGCCCACTGGGATACTCGCCTGCGGTAACGCGCTGCTTGCTGAGATAGTCTGCGGTACGGCGCTGCTTCTTCTTGCTGGTATAAACGCTGGCCAAGACAATCGCGGTCACGAGGGCTGGGATGTCCATGAAGGGATAGAGTGCGGCAGCCCAAGCCTCGTATTTAATGCTTTCCGTTTCCATTACTGTCAGACCGGCGGCGAGGGTAGAGCCACTCACAGCACCGAACAAGCCTGCGGTCGCAATGGCATCCACGGTTTTGACGTTTGGCAGCTTGGCCAATGTGTAGCGTCCGATGAACACAATCAGGATTCCCACTACCACGGCGAACAGCGCGGGCAACAGCATCTCCACCAGATTGGCATTGCGGATCGCAATGCCGCCGCTCAGGCCGACTTTGATCAGCAGCATGAAGACGATGAACTTATAGATCGCATCTGGAATTTGCAGGCGGCTATTGACGGCGGCAACGACCATACCACCAATCAGAAAGCCGAGTGTCGGGGACTGCAACTTCCCCAGGAAGAGCGTCAAGAAATCGGACAAAAAATCCATGTTGTAATTCCTCCTTAATCAGACTATTAGGGTTCAGGACGGTAGGCAAGCGTGGTATCGAATCCTGGGTGGCTGGCTCCACGCATCCGGGTGAGCAACGGGTCAACCCGCCACTCCATTGATCTGCATCCCGGTGCGGCGATCGATCGCCAAAGGCGTGTACTATGTGCCATCGCACCCTCGGTGCAGAGTGCGCCTTCCTCTGCACCTGCACGTTTAAATTTTAAAATTTAGATGCGTTTATCCTGATTGCACCAGCACCAAATAAAGCTGCATTTCTTAAGAATTTGCGACGGGAAAATTGAGAAAAGTCGGACATAATATCTCTTTGATTACTCTATTTTTTGCTTGGATAAGATTAATTAAATGAGCTTAAAAAAATAGCTAATAATAATTAACCAACCTTAAATCACGAGATGAACAAATATCTCCTGATTGAGGATTGAAGATTAAATTAAACCTCGTCCATGTTGAAACCTGGAGTTTCTCATTCTCCCGATTCGCCATTGCGACTCAAGCGTCTTGATGGAAAACTACAGTTCTTAAAGTAGACGTGGTGTAGCTATATTGGAAATTAAACTCAAAAGAAGCTTTTTGAACCAATTTTTTCCTTGATGTATTGAATTCTATCATGATTTAAATTTTAAACATTTTTTTTACATTATAAAAAAACTAATTACAATCATAACTTTTAGTTAATGACACCTAAAACATTGATAGCTATATCTCTATGATAATTATGTATCAAAACATTAGAGTTTAAAGAAACTTTCTCAAAAGTAATTGGGGATTGAAACTTAAGTATAGGAAGCCATGTAGCGTTTAGCATGTTTCAAGGGTGCTTGACTTTTGAGTTTGAGTAACTCAACGTTGAGCCAAACTATTTAACAAGTATTGCGAGCCTACGGCAGCACTACGTTTACGGCTATGCCCTTCGAGCTGATTGCACAATTAACTCATAGCACTGGCTCAAGATAATTATTTCTGACGGAATATTTCCAATCTCCAGTGCAATCAAAATCTTATATCTTTAGTCACTACTTATATCTGTCTAGAGAATGGTGAAAATACCTTTTGTCCGTGGAATATTGAAATTTGTCAGCAATTAAAGCCACAAATACGAAATACTCAATTTGTTTTGCCATTGCTGCCGTAACTTATTTGCATCGCGTATTTACTTCCTCAACGGAGGGTTTTTTATGTCTGAACCAAATGGTGTAATGATGCAGTTCTTCCACTGGTATACCCCTCCTGATGGAAACCTGTGGAATGAATTGGCAGAAAAAGCTCAAAACCTAGCAAAAGTTGGAATTACCTCTGTGTGGCTACCACCAGCTTATAAGGGTACAGGCGAATGGGGACGAGTATTTTATTCCTTCTTAATGAAGTTTTGTGTATTGGCTGCAAATGAGGTGTAAGTTGGTAAAATTGGGTCATACACCCCAAGCTTTTGTTGGAGTTTGGACCATAACAAAACAACTTGTTTTATGTCGGAACGCGAATCGGGTATCGATCGCCCATTATCCGCACGGGAACAAAATTTCTTTGTAGTTGGGATTGGAGCATCCGCAGGGGGACTTCGTGCCCTAGAAGAGTTTTTCGAGCATATGTCTGTGGATAGTGGGGCTGCTTTTGTGGTGATTCAGCACCTCTCACCAGATTTTAAAAGTCTGATGAAGGAATTACTAGAGCGACGTACCCGCATGGCAATCTATCGGGTGACAGAAGGAATGGAATTAGAACCAAATTCAGTGTATCTGATTCCCCCCGGTAAAAATTTAGTCTTAGAAAATCAGAAATTACACTTGTTAGAGCAAGAGGAAAGAAACCGCCACGGACTTAACTTTCCCATTGATATCTTTTTAGAATCTCTGGCTAAAACCTACGCCGAACGGTCTATTGGTGTAATTTTATCAGGAACAGGCAGTGATGGCACAAATGGCTTGAAGGCAATTAATGAAGCTGGGGGATTTGCCATGGTGCAAGAACCCGATACAGCGGAATTCGATGGAATGCCCCGTACAGCCATTGCTACAGGAGTAGTAGATCGAGTTCTGTCTCCCCCGGAATTAGCACAGGTAATTAATCAGTTAGTGCGATCGCCCCAAGTTCCAGTTAAAACCAACCAAGAACCGGCTGTTTTCCTGAAAAACCGGGAGTTACAGCGGATTGCAACCATACTGGCTACCCACGAACATACGGATTTTTCTCATTATAAAACCAGCACCCTTTCCCGTCGCATCCAACGCAGATATCTGATTAGTGGTTGCAATAAGATTGATGAATTTATTCGCTTATTAGAAACCTCAGCCGAAGAGCGAGCCATTTTGCGCCATGATTTGTTAATTAGTGTTACGCAATTTTTTCGCGATCGCCTAGCTTGGGAGTACTTGGAAACTAAAGTGATTCCCCAGTTAATCGCTAAGGCAGATCCCCAAGAGGAGTTACGTTGTTGGGTGACGGCTTGTGCTACGGGAGAAGAAGCTTATTCTTTAGCCATGCTATTAGATGAAGCTGTAGAGAACTCAGATAAACCAGTCAGATTTAAAATTTTTGCCACCGATATCGATAAAGCTGCTTTAGAAAAAGCGACTCAAGGTATTTATCCCCAGACTATTATCAACGACATTAGTCCCGAACGATTAGAACGTTATTTCGTGCGTAAAGATAACTCTTTACAGGTAATTCGGAAATTACGGGAGAAACTATTATTTGCACCCCACGACTTAACGAAAGATGCTGGTTTTACTCGCATGAATTTAATTAGTTGTCGGAATGTTTTAATTTATTTGCAATCAGATTTACAGCAACAGGTACTGAGAAATATCCACTTTTCTCTGGCTTACAAAGGTATTTTATTTTTAGGAGAAGCGGAAACCTTAGGTCAGATAGAACCGGAATTTAAAACACTCTATCAAAAAGGGAAAATATATCAAAAACGCAGAGATATTAAATTGAGTATGCCTGTTAAGGGAGTTGAAAGGAATTCTCGTCAACATCTACCCTTTTCTTTCTCTAAAACTTCCCAGGAAAGTCGTCTAGAACCGATGCTGGACAAAGCATTTACTGCTTTTTTGTCTAAGTATAAAGCCACTTGTTTTTTATTAGACCGCGAACATAAACTATTTCATACCTTCAACGATGCTCTAGAAGTAGTCAAAATCCCTCTGGGTAGAACCACTACTGATATTACAAAACTGGTGATTCCCAGTTTACAACTGCCTTTAATTACTGCCCTACATCGAGCCAAACGAGAACGTTCGACGGTATCCTATACAGGAATTAAATTAGAACAACCAGCAAGAACTTTCCACGTCCAATTAGAGGTTACCTATCACGAAAGTAATAAGCTAGCAGATGATTTCTTTACTATTGTTATTCAAGAAGAAGAAGCTCCCCAACAGCCATCGGGAGAACGTTTTCAAGCAGATGCTGAAGCCTCCCAAAGAATTATGCAGTTGGAGTATGAACTACAGCAAACCCGGGAGAATCTGCAAGCGGTAATTGAAGAGTTAGAAACTACCAACGAAGAGCAACAAGCAACCAATGAAGAACTAACTGCTTCTAATGAAGAATTGCAAAGTACCAACGAAGAATTGCATTCTGTTAACGAAGAACTATATACCGTTAATGCGGAATATCAATCAAAAATAGAAGAATTAACTGAATTAAATAATGATATTGATAACCTGTTGCGAAGTACGGATATTGGTGTCGTATTTTTAGATAAAGACTTAAAAATTCGTAAATTTACCCCTGCTGCTACTGTTGCTATAAACTTAGTGGAAGCAGATATTAATCGCCCCCTAGAACATATTACCCATAATCTTGACTGTCAGAACTTAATTGACCTATTAAGAGAAGTAATTGCTAGCCAAAAAGTTATAGATAAAGAAGTCAAATTAATCAAACATAATTTATATTTTCTGATGCGGATTAATCCCTATCTTTTAGAAGATGGACGCTTAGATGGGGTAGTAATTACATTTATAGATATTGACGAATTGAAAACCATCCAAGAACAAATGTCCTTGGTGAATGAAGAACTAAAACAATCCCAATCCCAATTAAGACAACTTAATCAAGAGTTAGAAACAAGGGTGGAGGAACGCACCCAGGCATTACAAAAATCAGAAGCGAGGTTAAGAGCCATTTTAGAAACCACGTCCTCGGTAATTTATCTCAAAGATACGGAAGGACGTTATCTTTTGGTTAACAAGCAGTATTTAGATTCATTCAATGTAACTGAAGAAGATGTTTTAGGAAAAAAGGACTGTGATATTTTCCCCGTACATATTGCTGATACATTGGTTAATAATGACCGCCAAGTATTAGCGACTAAATCAGTTTTACAATTTGAAGAACAGGCTATTATAGCTGATGGTAGCTTCCGTACCTATATTGCCACCAAAGCACCCCTAATTGACGAGAATGGCGCAGTTTATGCTATCTGTAGCATCTCTACCGATATCAGCGAACAGAAACATACGGAAGCAGAATTAAGAGAAAGTGTGCAAAGAGAAGGGACAATTATCAATGTAGTTGAAAAAATCCGCCAAAGCCTGGATTTATCGGAAATTTTCCAAGCTACTACCCAAGAATTGAGAACAACTTTAAAATGCGATCGCGTTACTCTCTATCGTTTTAATGCCGATTGGAGTGGGGATTTTGTTGCTGAATCCTTAGTAGAAGGTTTAACTCCCGTTGTAGGTAGTCACTTACAAAATAACTGGACAGATACCTGTTTACAATCAACTCAAGGAGGTAGATATAGCCAGAATCAAACTATGGTAGTACAAGACTTGGAAAAAACAGATTTTAGTGATTGTCATCGAGAGCTTTATCAACAAATTCAAGCCCAAGCTTTTTGTATTGCCCCTATATTTCAAGGAGAGCAACTCTGGGGTCTATTGGCAGCTTACCAAAACCATCACCCCCGTCATTGGAAAGAAGGAGAAATTCGACTAATTGCCCAAACTGCAACCCAATTAGGCATCTCCATCGCTCAAGTTGACTTGTTTACCCAGATTCAAAACCAATCCTTACTATTGCAAGAAGCCAAAGAAACTGCCGAAGCTGCCAATCAAGCTAAAAGTGCCTTTATTGCCCATACCAGCCATGAATTGCGGACTCCCCTGAATGCGATTTTGGGATTTGCCCAAATTCTCAAACGAGAACCAACAAATCTGGCTCAACGGCAGCGCGGGATCGAAGTTATCCACCAATCAGGACAGCATTTACTAACCCTAATTAACGATATTTTATATATAGCCAAGATTGAAGCGGGCAAACTCAATTTAGAATTGCGAGATTTTCTGTTGCCCTCATTTTTGGATAATCTGGCTTCCATGATTCGCGTGCGTTGTCACCAGAAAAACGTTGAATTCGAGCATCAATTTTTTGGGAATTTACCTACATTGGTACGGGGAGATGAAACCCGTCTGCGTCAACTATTACTCAATCTGCTCAGTAATGCCGTAAAATTTACTGAAATAGGGAAAGTAACTTTTAAAGTTGGTTACATCAAAGATTTTTCTTCAGAACCAACAGATACAACTGATGACTCCCTTACCCAACCAGATAAAATTCGTTTTTACATTGAAGATACAGGTATTGGTATTCCCCAAGACAAAATCACAGATATTTTTGCACCCTTTTATCAAATAAATCCCCATCCATCTAACCCAGAAGGAACGGGACTAGGTTTGACTATTAGTAAAAACCTAGTTGAACAAATGGGTTCTCAAATACACCTCAAGAGTACCTTGGGGGAAGGAAGCGCGTTTTGGTTCGATGTAGATTTTCCCACCGTAGAAACCCCGATGGCGGTTGCCAACTGTAATGATTCTAATCTTGATATTACTGGTTACACGGGGCAGAAACGGCAAATTTTAGTAGTAGACGACTTAGATGACAATCGAGAGGTTTTAGTCCATTTTCTCACTCCCCTGGGTTTTGATGTCCTGGAAGCCAGTTCTGGTGCAGCAGCAGTTGCTCTGGCTCACGAACATCAGCCAGATGCAATATTATTAGATTTAGTCATGCCGGAAATGGATGGTTGGGAAGTAACCCGACGCTTGAGACAAGAACCATTATTTGAAGAACTACCAATTATTATTGTTTCTGCTAGCACCCTACCCGCAGACGAATCCCAATGTTATCAAGCAGGAGCAAACGAGTTTCTTCCTAAACCCCTACGTTTTGAACAATTACTGCGAATTATTGAGCGCTACTTAAAACTTGAATGGATAACTCCAGATGGTACAGTGATCTCGCTGCTTACTCAACCATTATCGGCAACACCAGCAAATGCAAGTTCCACTGCTCAATCCTTCGTGACTCCTTCCCAAGAGAAATTAACTCAACTGTTGAATTTAGTCATGCTGGGTGACATTCGAGGTGCTTTATCCCAAGTTAATCAATGGCAACAAGATGAACCCCAATTAACTCCTTTTGCACGACAAGTAAGTCAGTTAGCCGAAACTTGTCAACTGAAAAAACTCAAGCAGTTCATTCGCCAACACATTGAGTCAACATAAAGGGCGAATAACTGAATCAAAATATCTAGGTAAATCTTGGTAAATCTTCCGTAATTTGCTTAGATTTGGGAGTCCCCTTGCCGCATTTCAGATGGTCAATTTAAGGTTTACTTTATAAATAGTCCTTAGTCAGTGTACTAAGATATATTACCGAATGTAAAATTTAAATTAGGATAATCTTTTTTTGGCGATCGCTGCCTATGTTAACCTATCAAAAACTGTCTGAACGAAGCCCTTCCGTCACCGTAGCTAAAGTGATGGGAACTCAGCCTGGGGAAAGTTCAGGAGAGGAGAATCGACAAAATATAGAGCGAGAAATACAACGGTTGTTTCAAACTCCGAATGATTTTGTCACTCAACCGCAAGATAGGGGGGTAGCAGCAAATTCTCCAGCAGTGGAGTCAGCCACGATTTTAATAGTAGACGATACCCCCAATAATCTACAGGTATTGTTTTCTTATTTAGAGACAGAAGGTTACAAAGTTTTGTTAGCTGAAGATGGGGAAAGTGCATTACAAATCGCCCAATCTCAAGCCCCAGACTTAGTTTTATTAGATGTACTAATGCCCGATATAGATGGTTTTGAAACCTGTCGTCGGCTGAAAGCAAAAACATCTACTAGAGAAATTCCTGTAATTTTTTTGACTGCCCTTTCCGAAACTGTCAATAAGGTGCAAGGATTCAAGCTAGGGGGAGTTGATTACATTACCAAACCTATCGAACAAGAAGAGGTTTTAGCAAGGATTCAAACCCATCTCAATTTGCAACAAATGCGTCGTACCCTAGCAGCGCAAAACCGAGAACTACAACAGGCTTTAGATTTTGAAGCCTTGGTGCGACGTATTACCGATAAAATGCGCGATAGTCTCGATGAAAGTCATAGCTTGCAAACAGCAACAGAAGAGTTAGCAGCCGTTCTTCACCTCAGTAGCTGTCAAATCGAATTTTATGACTCCCGGCAGACGACAGCCACCATTGCCTACGAATATACAACTACTTTACCCCAATGTCAGGGAGAAACTAGACAACTTGACGAGTTTCCCGAACTTTATCAGCAACTGCTGCAAAAAAACCCTCTGCAACTAGTAGAAACAATTCCCCAATTTAATCCCAGTGGAATTCAAGTCAACCGCTTGGCTTGTCCCATTTTTGACGATCGGGGAATTATTGGCAATCTCTGGGGACTTAAACCACCAGAACAAGTGTTTTCCCCCTTAGAAATTCGGCTGATGCAACAGGTGGCTTCTCAATGTGCGATCGCTATCCGTCAAGCTCGACTTTATCAAGCTTCCAATCAGCAAGTGGAAGAACTAGCCAAACTAAATCAGCTCAAAGACGATTTTCTCAAAACTATTTCCCACGAGCTAAAAGCCCCCATGAGCAGTATTCAGTTGGCCACCCAAACAATGGAAAAGCTCTTGTTGAATCAGCAAAACCCTGGAAATTCTCCTACTTTTAACCGAGTTCTCCAGATTTTTCGTGAATCATGTCAGCGACAAAAGCAATTAGTTGATGATTTACTAACTCTTTGTTATGTAGATGCTAAAGCTAAAACCATACAATCTGAAGTAATCGATCTTAATTTTTGGCTGACCGATCTTACCCATTTATATTTGCAACGCGCTCAGGAACAACAACAGGAATTAATTCTAAATTTAGCAGCAGAAGAATTACAGATTTTTGCTGACCCCAAAATCTTAGAGCGTATTGTTCGAGAATTGCTAGATAATGCCTGTAAATACACCCCAACAGGTGAAATAATTACTGTGCAAACTGAAGTAAATCAATCATTCATTTCTCTATGTGTCATTAACACTGGCATAGAAATTTCCCCAGAAGAACAAGAATTGATTTTTAATCAGTTTTATCGCATTCCCAATAACGATCCTTGGAAGTATGGTGGTACAGGATTGGGACTAACATTGGTTAAAAAACTGGCGGAAATGCTAGAAGTTTCTATTAATGTCAAAAGTGAGAACCAGGAAACTATTTTTTGTGTGAGATTTCCCCACCGAGATATTCAGTAGATCGCCAAGGTGTATACTCATCTACCCCGTCTACACTCTTAAATGAATGCTGTTTAGCTTTTTAAGAGTGGCTGAAACTCTTGTTTTTCCGTCAGTTTCTACACTCAGCAAACTACAGATTCCTTCCTAACGTCGATTTTGGAATAAGCTAAGTCTTTAATCAGTAATGTCCTTGCGCCAATATATTTAGAGAGAATTTGAGTCTCTTCTAAACCAAGGGAAGATATGCTTTCTATTTGTTGGACAAGTTGTCTGACAATTTCACTATCGGGTAGTTTCGATAGCGTGTAGGGATTTGAAGCCTCTACTAAAGTCCAGAATGTACGGATTGTTTTGATATCTAAATCCATATCCATAACTCCAATTCATGGCTTTTTGAGATATTATACAGCAAATCTTAAGAAAGTATTAATTTTTCTAGTTTTGTCGTAAAAGTATGTGTAGCAAGAGATTGGATTAATTCGTGACCAGGGTTGGCGAAATCAGGATACAAAGTTAACCCCCCATCTATAATTGAAGGAAGAGGGAAGAGGGAAGAAGGAAGAAGGAAGAAGTGATAAAATTACAAAAATGACTCAATCTCTATGAATAGAAGAAGAATTATCTAGCCATCCCCGTCGCCAAAAGAAAAGTAATAAACCAGCAGCCATCGATACCATTACCACTGCACAGATCCAAAAACCCCAACGCAAATTTAAACCTGGTATATACTGAAAATTCATACCATATACACCAGCAATAAAGGTCAGAGGTAAGAAAATCCAAGAAAATACAGTCAACGACTTCATAATCTCATTCATTTTGTTGCTGACTGCTGAAAGATACACATCCATTAAACTAGATGCCAATTCTCGATAATTTTCTACCAGATCCATAACCTGCACTGTATGGTCATAACAATCTCTGAGGTAAATACGTACTTCATCACTAATTAGCGTACTACTGTCTCTAATTAAGGAATTTATCGCATCTCTTTGTGGCCAGATAGTACGACGTAATTGTAGGAATTCTTGCTTAATTTGATAAATATTTTGCAGTGTTTGGCGGTTAGGATTAATAATTGCTTCTTGCTCTAATGCCTCAATTCTTTCACCATAATCTTCTAATAAAGGGAAAAAATTATCAATTACTGCATCTAGTAAAGCATAAGTTAAATAATCAGCTTTTCGCTTACTAATAATACCCTTATTTTTGCGTAGCCTTAATCTGACACCTCCAAAATAATCATTTTCTGATTCTTCTTGGAAAGTTAATAAATAATTTCTACCTAACACAAAACTGACTTGTTCGCTGTAATAACTATCACCTCTTCTTTTGGGAGGTGCTATCCTGGCAATGATAATTAATTGCTCTTCATACTCTTCTATTTTGGGTCTTTCTACTCCGTTGATTACATCTTCTAATACTAAAGGATGTAAATTGAAAATCTGACGAATCTTTTTTAATACGTCTTCACTACCCAGCCCTTGTATATCTATCCAGGAAACAGATTCTCGATCTAAATAGGGAATGATTTCTTCTAGATCTTTTATCTCTTTATGGATAAATTCATTTTCTCGATAATCAATTAAACATACTTGGGAATTTTGTGAATTTTTATCCACAACGATATTTTCTGGCAGAGTAATAGGTTGATCATAAAACTCTTTATTTTTTGTTCGTTTTTTCAAATATCTATGTTTAATTGGAAGCATATATTTTTTGTAGATGAACAATTGAAGAAGTCAGAAGTCAGAGGGAAGAAGGAAGAAGATTTGAGCGGGATTTTGAGATGGGGTTTTTGACCCCTATAGTCATAAGTTTGAAGAACAGGACGCTCAAACCTGGTGACTTCAAACTTCTGACTTCGATAATAATTATTAAACATTTTCTCATAACTGGAGGTAACTTAAATGGTATTAGATGAAGAAAAAAGAGCCGTAGGTATTTTTAGTAGTCGCTTGGATACAGAAATCGCCTTACAAGAATTAAAAGATAATGGTTTTCCTATGGAGCAAGTTTCTGTAATTGCCAAAGATGCAGAACGAGAGGAGGATCTAGCTGGTGTTGAAGTCAAAGAAAGTGCTGAAAATGAAGCTGGTAAGAATACAGTAGTTGGAGCGATCGCTGGTAGTACTTTTGGTGGTATAACTGGTTTATTAGTTGGCTTAGGTACATTAGCTATTCCTGGTATTGGACCAATTATGCTTGCAGGTGCGGAAGCTGCTGCGTTGGTAACAGCTTTTGCTGGTGGAGCCATTGGTGCTGTCACTGGTGGATTAATTGGTTTGGGAATTCCAGAAGAACGAGCAGAATTCTACAGTGATTTAATAGCTGATGGCTATTATCTGACAATAATTAAAGGCTCAGAAGCAGATATTCGTCTGGCTCAGATAATTTTAGGTCGTCGGGGTATCCGTGAGTGGGGAGTTTACGGCGTACCAGCCTTTTCAGGTATTCATGATGAGGAACGAATTGCAACCTTGTACTATCGGGTTAGGTGTTAGTTGACAGTTGACAGTTGACGAGTTCCCTGTTCCCTTTAAAACTGATAATAAAGTACTTGGTCATTTTATACTCAAAATGCCATAAATACTGGGGGTAATTGGGGTGGAAAGGCGAAAAGTAAAAATTCTATCTACAGGTAAATATCTACCCAAACAACGGGTGACAGCAAAAGAATTGGGTTCGCGCCTGGGAATACCAGAAAGCTGGATTGAGAAAAAATCTGGGGTAATGGTACGTCATTTTGTGGAGGATGAGACTGCATCATATATGGGTGCGATCGCTGCTCAAAATGCCCTAGAATTAGGTGGTTTATGTTTGGGAGACATTGACTGTATAATTGCTACCAGCGCGGTTCCAGAGCAAGGTATTCCCTGTACGGCGGCGTTGATTCAAAAACAACTAGGTGGTGGTGATTCGGGGATTCCGGCTTTTGATATTAACTCTAGTTGTCTGAGTTTTATTGTTGGTTTAGATATGGCATCTTACTTAATTTGTGCCAACAGATACCAACGTATTTTGTTAGTTGCCAGTGAAATTGCTACCAATGGTTTGAATTGGGAAGATAAGGAAAGTTGTACCCTATTTGGTGATGGTGCGGCGGCAGTAATTGTTACTCCAACTGGGCTGAATGAAAATTCTCATATTCTCACCGCCAATATGGAAACCTATAGTAAAGGAGCACATTTAACCGAGTGTAGGGGTGCGGGTAATAAATATCATCCCCAGGAATATGGAGAAAATCCCCAGTATTTTCAGTTTAGGATGGATGGTAGAGCCGTTTATCGCTTGAGTGCGGCAGTTTTACCAGATTTTATGCAACGATTATTAAAGTCTTGTGAATTACACTTGACAGATATCAAAATGGTGATTCCCCATCAAGCCAGTTTAATGGCAATGCGGCTGATGAGCAAACAATTACATCTTCCTCCAGAAAAGGTGATGGTAATTGCTCACAACCATGGTAATACCATTGCTGCTTCCGTACCTATGGCACTCCATGAAGCTATTGTACAGGGTAAGATTAGTAGGGGCGATCGCATTTTACTTCTGGGTACATCTGCGGGATTTTCGGTGGGAGGCATAGTACTTGAGTATTAATATTTTAATCACCAGTGGACGTGCCCCCATAACTTTAGAGTTGGCAAGGCTTTTCTCCGCTGCTGATTATCATATTTTTGTGGTGGATAGTTTACCCCATCATTTGTGTAGCTATTCGCGCTTTGTGGTGAAAAATTTTGTCGTCCCCCCACCCCGGCAAGATTACCACGGTTATATTAATGGGTTAATTGAGATTATTCAGCAAGAAAATATCAATTTTCTTATTCCTACCTGTGAGGATATATTTTATATTGCCTATGGGTTAGATAGGTTGACACCTTATTGCCAAGTGTTTGCGGAACCTTTGGAGAAATTACAACCATTACATAATAAATGGGAATTTATCTGTCGAGCGAAACAACTTGGTTTAACTATACCCCAAACTTGGTTGATAGAATCTCAAGCAGATTTACAGAATATTCTTGAGTCTACAACTATAGATAAAATTGTCCTCAAACCAGTTTATTCTCGCTTTGCTAATCACGTCCATTTTTTAAGTAAACCAATTAGTCATATACCTGAGTTAGAAATTAATCAAAATAGAACTTGGGTTGCTCAGGAATTTATTCGTGGTCAGCATTATTGTAGTTATAGTATTGCTCATCAAGGACAGATAAAAGCCCATGCAGTATACCCGACTATATTTACTGCGGGAAAGGGTTCTTGTATTTATTTTCAGGCTGTAGATTGTCCAGTAATTTGGCATTGGGTGAAAACTTTTGTTGCCGCAGAAAATTTTACCGGGCAAATATCTTTTGATTTCATCCTCACAGATGATGGTGTTTTATATCCGTTGGAATGTAACCCCAGGGGAATTAGTGCTATCCACCTTTTTAAACCAGAAGATTGTTTAGAAAAAGCATTTTTTAATACTAACCAAGATATAATCCAACCCCAATTAAATCAACGTGCCATGATTACGATAGCAATGATTATTTATGGTTTGCCATCTGCTATTATTTCTGGCAGATTATGGGAATGGTGGAAAATATTTATCCGCACAAAAGATGTAATTTTTCGGATTGATGATCCCATACCTTTTTTTCATCTCTGGGTAGTACTGGGGCAATTTTTAATCATGAGTTGGCAAACTAAGCAAACTTTGCAAGAGGTGACAACACGAGATATTGAATGGGATGGGGAGGAGATTGAAGAGTTAGGAGTTGTTAAGTGATGAAAATTTGTGTTTATTATGCCGTGTTGCTTGTCAGTTGCCTATGGTTTTAGCTTGACTTGCCATTGCACAATTACCATGACAAAACTAAACTAAGTCTATGGACGAATGGGACTAAGATAAGCGCGAACTCCTATAATAACTTGTTTCCAGGCTCAGCCTGGAAACACATATAGGGAGGCTCTGCCTAGGCTGTGTACTTTGATAGAATTTTCATGATTTTTGTTCATACATTTTTGGTGTCACTCTCGTGCCAAGGCTCTGCCTTGGTACCTGTGGCGGGAGGCTCTGCCTCGATTTGGAGGCGGAGCCTCCAACCCCATGTTCCTTGCCAGAGACAAGGAACAAGTCATGTCACAGATGTGGGATGAATATTTATCCTGGAGGGGGCACAAAGTCTACAGCCTAGGCGGAGCCTCCCATTAAGTCTGGAGGCAGAGCCTCCCTAAAATGCATCTACTTGGTAAAACCTTATAACGAGGGATCTAGAAATAAGTTTACTGTACCAGATGATTTTAATGCCCCTTTACCAGAAGATATTTTAGTGGCATTTGAGGGTGGCGTAGAGTGAAGCTCTTGCTAGATACACTCACCTGTAGCTGCCGAAGGTTTGGCAATGCCTCGTAGCCGCGATAGGTTTCTCTGTTTTGGCTGGGGGTTTGCTTCCCGTTTTAGAGACTCTAAAAGGACTTGTACCAACTGCCAGCGATCGCTTATTGAAAGCTTTAGTGCTTGTTTTTGTAATTCTTGTAATGTCATCTGTGCAGAAGTATGTGAGTCTGCTGCCTATAATTGTAAACTTTTCAGATTTGCTAGGACTCAATGGGGAAAAGGAAGGTACGCCAACTCACCCAGAAGACTTTCGGCTATGACGCTTTGCGATCACACAAAAATAGGCATCAGGAATATCAAAGGTGTCAAAACCCTTCCACAAAGTTGAATCATTTTTTAAGGCTGAAAGCGAAGGTTCTGGAGAGAACGGACTTGAGCAATAGTTTCAAAATCACGATCATTATGAACCAAAAGTAGATTATTTTCCATTGCCACTTGAGCAATACAGCAATCGATTGGACTGCGAACGGTAAGACCTTGACGGCGCAAGTCATAGTAGATGCGGGCTGCCGCTTGCCAAGACTGACTAGTGAGTTCAATATAATCTTGTGTTTCCAGGTAAGTAGACAGAAGCATCCATTCTTGCTCGTTCAGACTACCTTGCAACAATTCAAGCTGGGTGAAGCGAGTGAGTAGCACCTGCCGATTCGCAATCAGGGTTTCAAGCTGCTGACGAACTTGACCACTGCGATCGCGGAAGACAGCAATCCAAACGGATGTATCAATCAGCAGCATGGCGGATTTCGCGCAGGGCTTTGTAGTCGAAATCTGGGGCAAACTCAATTTGTCCCGCGAGATCGAGCAGGTTTTTCTTACGGCGCGATTCTCCAGTCGCCTTTACGGATGGATGAACTAACTCATCTGGCACTTGGTTATGCTCAATGTATTCATTAATTTCTGCTTGATGATCTAGATAAAAACTCAATGCATCAAACACTTGTGATAATGTCAAATGAGGTAAGTGGCTTAAAATTTCTTCTGGCATGACACCTAATCGCCACAGTCCAACAATGGAACGGACGGGTGTACGAGTGCCTTCAATAATTGGTTCCCCGCCCAAAATCTCATCATTTCTGACGACGTAGCGTGAAAGAGTGTCAATAGACATGGGATAGTCGCTCTGTAGAAAAATGCTGCTTTCATTTTAGCAAGAGGTAAAGGTGGCGCGATCGCACTAAAATAGGCACCAGAAACACCAAAGTTGTCAAACCCTTCCACAAAGTTGAATCGTTGAGCATTATGCATTTTGCGCCGTTCGATCCGATTCCAGGAGCTGACTGAGTTTATGTGCTGCTTCGTGGGAATTGAGCGGTGACAAAAGGGAGTACGTTGCTCCAGCTTGTAGGGTTGGCTCTTCTTCTTTCGCTAACTCTGCAATCAGAAATTGCATAACTTTCAATTTTTCTGCCCGAGGCAAATCCCTGAGAGTTAGGAATAGTTCTGCTGTAGTCATAAAACAGAGAAAAATGAGCGACTTCTTTATTTTCTCATGGTCATCCAGCATTTAAATGAAGTGACACGAAATAGAGCGATCGCCAAAATTGCACTATATTTTAGGAAATGCTGGGTAAGTGATGAATCGGAGGTCTGAGGTTTTGCGATCGCACATATTTTATCTTGGTAACGTTCCCAATTAACGGCAACAGAGGGCTACAAATGAAGCAGAAAGTTGCTCTAGTGTATTCTTCACTCATCACTGATGGTATCATGGTCTTCAGGCAACACTACGGGGATTTCTGCACTAACAAATCCAGCCAAATCACGAGTTATATCATGTCCGTTTAAATAACCGTTATTGCGACCGTTCGCTGAAAGCGTTCTCGCAGAGTAGGGAAGCAATCCCAAAGACCTTGTGTTCGCGGAGCGTGCCCGTTAGGGCTTATGCGTCGTTTTACTTCGTTCCACTCGCTGCGGACATACTATGGGTATGCCCCCGGACATGATATTACGATGGCATCTACGTTATGTGCTACAGCGCAAGCATACTGTACTGCATCCTCAAAATCTTCAAAGTTCAATGCAAGAGCTTGTTCTAGTATCTCTAAATCGGGTGTTGCTGATTCAAAGTATGAATTTACCTCACGCAGAGTCCCTCCAGGCACAGAGAGTAAGAGTTTTAGATTCTCAATTTTTAAATTTCATACCTCAATTCAGCAATGCCCTAAATCGAGCACAAAATTTATCTGACGTGGAATGCCTCTATTTAGTTATGCAAGACATCTATGCCTTCAGCATTTCGTATACCCTAGGGCAATCTCTGTTCACCATTAGGTAGTTGGGACCGATAAAGTCCTCAAGGTTCCAATTATAATCTACGTAGAACTGAACACCATTAGGATAAATCTTGCCAATTCTAAACCTTGAGTTGTAGTCACGGAAATAGTCCATAAGTAAATACTTGGAGTATATACTTGCCTTACCGTACTCAAATTGAATCACAGGTATTTTTTCAAGGGCAGTTCCAAACCCCCGAAGAACTTGTGGTTCATAACCTTCAGTATCTATCTTCAGCAAAGAAATCTCCTCAATTTCGCTGTGCGTCTCAAGGAACTCGTCACCCCTTATCACTGATACCATTTGAATATGATGTGGTCTTTTTGCTTTTATGGTCTTTTCAATCATTAATGATGAAGTTCCACCCCTCCCTTCAGTCACGGCAATCTCGGCAGACTTGGTTTCCTCGCCTAGTCCAATGTTGAAACAATGGGTATTTGCTTCGCTTCTGTTCTTGGAAAGCATGGCAAATATCTCAGGGACTGGTTCAAAGCAATAGATCTCCGCATTCGGTGAATGTTCTCTAACTGTAGAAGCGTATCCACCACTATTGGCACCAACATCAAAGACAGTTTTCAGTAATCCGCTATCTGCAAGACATCGAACAACAAAATTCTCGCCATTTGTAGAAGTATCGTAGTTTAAGTTCTCGTATGCCTTGTGATAGGTGATGGCAAGTTGGTTCAGTTTCCGCCACAGTAGATTATTGCGGTTAGATGCGGGATTGGCGGAATATATGATTTTTGTTGCTGCTTTGCTAAAGAAACTCATCTTAGTCACTTGATAAATTGAACTTTATCAATAATCTATATATTATACAGAAAATTTCCGGATAACTACCCAATTTGTGATGGATAGCAAGAAGCCTTCTGGCTATCATCCTTTTTCGGGTAATAGACAGAATTATTCCGCATATCTACCCTATTTTTTACGTAAGTACGAACTTTTCAGTATATTCATCGCTGATATATGTAATTTTTCTGTATAACATCCAAATAAGGACATTAGACGGAATTTTTCTGGATATTCTTGTTTATGGAACAACGCCCTAAAAAGTTGATGGAACAGGTGTACTCGGACACAAGGATGTCAAAACCACCATGATTTATACTCACACTCTCAACCGTGGTGGTAAAGCTGTCCGCAGTTCCCTCGATTCAAGAAATCACCTTCCCCAAAATCGTCTAAACTCAAAGTGTCCGCTAACTGCACAGATATAAATGTCTCGCTGGTTTAATACTGCTGGTCCCTGCAAACCAGACAAGCACTATATGCTCCCACCCACAAGCCGCTTACCCGATTTGGAAACCCTCATCGAACAAGAAAGCTATTTTGTCGTTCACGCACCGCGACAAACAGGAAAAACAACGGCAATGCTTGCGCTTGCCAAACAATTAACCGCAAGTGGACGTTATGCATCTGTAATGGTATCGGTAGAAGTAGGTAGTGCTTTTAACAATGACCCAGGTGCAGCAGAATTAGCAATTTTGGGAACTTGGTACGATACAATTTCCATACGATTGCCCGATGAATTGCAACCACCAGTTCTAAATCAACGGCAAAAAGAAGAACCAGGACGCAGAATCCGGGCTTTTTTCCAATCTTGGGCAAAAGCTTCACCAAAACCTTTGATAATATTTATTGATGAAATTGATTCCTTGCAAAATGATACCCTAATTTCAGTTTTGCGGCAGTTACGAGATGGCTTTCCCAATCGTCCAGAAAATTTTCCCTCTTCTGTAGGATTAGTTGGTTTGCGGGATGTACGGGATTATAAAGTTGCATCCGGTGGTAGTAATAGATTAAACACTGCTAGTCCTTTTAATATTAAAGTTACTTCCATCACCCTAAGAAATTTTAACGAGGCAGAGGTACGAGAATTATATCAACAACACACAGAGGAAACAGGACAAATTTTTACCCCAGAAGCAACAGCAACAGCCTTCGATTTAACCCAAGGACAACCTTGGTTAGTCAATGCATTGGCAAAGGAAGTTGTGGAAAAAATGGTTAAAGATAGAAATATTCCTATTACCAAGGAACATATTTTACAAGCCAAGGAAATATTAATTGCCCGTCAAGATACTCACCTCGATTCACTTGCGGAAAAACTCAGAGAACAACGAGTCAAAAATATTATTGAACCAATATTATCTGGACAAGCATTAGGTGATACCCCACCAGATGACCGACAATATTTAATCGATTTGGGATTATTGCGACGGGATCCTGCGGGGGGACTGGTAATTGCGAATCCAATTTACCGCGAAGTAATTCCCCGTGTTTTAGTTCAAGGAACCCAGGATAGTCTACCCCACATTAGTCCCAGTTGGTTAAACTCGTCAGGGGAATTAAATAAAGATGCATTACTAGAAGCTTTTATTCGGTTTTGGCGACAGCATGGGGAACCGCTATTAGGTAGTGCGGCTTATCACGAAATTGCACCCCACATTGTATTAATGGCTTTCTTACATCGTGTTGTTAATGGTGGTGGAACCCTAGAAAGGGAATATGCCATTGGTAGTGACAGAATGGATTTATGTTTGCGCTACAAAACTGTTACGCTGGGAATCGAATTAAAGGTATGGCGAGATAAAAAACGTGACCCCCAAAGCGAAGGAATCGAGCAATTAGAATCCTATTTAGGGCGTTTGGGATTGAATCAAGGTTGGTTGTTTGTATTTGATAGACGTAAAAATGCATTACCAATTGAAGAACGTTTATCAACGCAGATTGTTAATACCGAAAATCAACGGGCTATTACGGTTATCCGGGCGTGAAAAAGATAACAAAAGCGAATTGTCAAAACCACCATGATTTATACCCACGTTCTTAACCGTGGTGGTAAAGCTGTCCGCAGTCCCCTCAATTAAAGAAATCCCTTCCCCAAAATCGTCTAAACTCAAAGTGTCCGCTATCTGCACAGATATAAATGTCTCGCTGGTTCAATACTGCTGGTCCCTGCCAAGAAGATATCCACTATATGCTATCTCCAACAACACGATTGCCAGATTTGGAGGAGCTAATCCAACAGCGTAGCTATTTTGTCGTCCACGCACCACGACAAACGGGGAAAACCACGGCAATGCTTGCACTTGCTAAACAATTAACCGCAAGTGGACGTTACACGGCGGTAATGGTATCAGTAGAAGTGGGAAGTGCCTTTAACAATGACCCCAGTGCGGCGGAATTGGCAATTTTGGGTTCTTGGCGAAATTTGATTTCAGTCCGCTTACCCAAAGATTTGCAACCAACTGCTTGGGTTTACGAGGAGCCAGGACAAAGAATTCAGGCTAGTTTACAGGCTTGGGCACAGGCTTCGACTCGACCCTTGGTATTATTTATAGATGAAATCGACTCTTTGCAAAACGAAACCTTGATTTCGGTTTTACGGCAATTAAGGGATGGCTATCCCATTCGTCCAGAAAACTTTCCCTCATCAGTGGGATTAATAGGTTTGCGGGATGTACGGGATTATAAAGTTGCATCCGGTGGTAGTAATAGATTAAACACTGCTAGTCCTTTTAATATTAAAGTCAGTTCCATCACCCTCAGAAATTTTAATGAGGCAGAGGTACAAGAACTATACCAGCAACACACAGAGGAAACAGGACAAATTTTTACCCCAGAAGCAACAGCAACAGCCTTTGATTTAACCCAAGGACAACCTTGGTTAGTCAATGCATTGGCAAAGGAAGTTGTGGAAAAAATGGTTAAAGATAGAAATATTCCTATTACCAAGGAACATATTTTACAAGCTAAGGAAATATTAATTGCTCGCCAAGATACTCATCTTGATAGTTTAGCTGAACGTTTGCGGGAACCAAGGGTAAAAGCGATTATCGAACCAATGTTAGCTGGTTTGGAATTGGGGGATATACCCAACGATGATATTCAATTTGTGATTGACTTGGGTTTATGTAAAATGCATCCCCAAGGTGGATTAACCATCGCTAATCCAATTTATCGTGAGGTTTTACCCAGGGTATTAACAGTAACACCAATGGCTTCCTTACCAAGGATTGCACCGACTTGGTTAACTTCCAAAGGTGAATTAAATAAAGATGCATTACTAGAGGCTTTTATCAAGTTTTGGCGACAGCACGGAGAACCTTTATTAAAAAGTACTAGTTACCATGAAATTGCACCGCACATTGTATTAATGGCTTTCTTACATCGTGTTGTCAATGGTGGTGGAATCCTGGAGAGGGAATATGCTATTGGTAGTGACAGAATGGATTTATGTTTGCGCTATGGAAGCGTTACATTGGGAATCGAATTAAAGGTATGGCGAGATAAAAAACGTGACCCCCAAAGCGAAGGAATGGAGCAATTAGAATCCTATTTAGCCCGTTTGGGATTGAAGGAAGGTTGGTTGTTTGTATTTGATAGACGTAAAAATGCATTACCAATGGAAGAACGTTTATCGACGCAGATTGTTAATACTGAAAATCAACGGGCGATTACTGTTATCTGCGCGTGAAGATGGTAGCGATTATTGCAAGAAGAGTCGAGGGGAATTTAGAATTTAGAAAAAATGAGTCGATGGGTAGGGGCACGGCATCAGAGTGATAATTTTATACACCAAAATCTTGTGGATGCCGTGCCCTTAGGAATCATGTATGTGTCGCAAACATTATTTGAATTTAGAATGAGCGAATGAGCGAATGAGCGAATTATTACCCCATCGATGAATCGAGTACTTGTAGGGTGCGTTATGCTAACATAGCTCCGCACGCCCGCCATATTAACGGATGGTGCGTTACGCTGCGCGGCAGGACACCCTACGTGTCTTTTCAAAATCAAATAGTAATCCTATATAAGTTGAAATTAAATATGGTAAAGTTAACAAATAATTGGTATATTGCCTGTACATCTAATGAATTAAAAAATAAACCAATAGCGAGAACTATTTTAGGCATTCCTTTAGTTATCTTTCGCGGTAATAATAACAAACCCACAGCTTTTTTAGATAGATGTCCCCATCGCCATATTCCTTTATCTCAAGGTTGGTTAAAAAATCATCACCTGATTTGTAGATATCATGGGTGGCGTTTTGATGAACGCGGTATTTGTCAAGAAATCCCCGCACTTTGTCAGCAAAATAGAGATAAAAAAAGAAATGCGATCGCATACCCTATAATTGAACAAGATAATTTTATTTGGGTTTATTGTCAACCGGATGAGATCCCCCAATCCCAACCCTATAAGTTTCCTTGTCTCTATGAAAAAGGTTTTTCCACCTTTACTTGGCAAATGCAATGTCAAACATCCTTAGAAAATGCAGCGGAAAATTTTTTAGATGCTACCCATACCCATTTTATTCATACTGGTTTAATTAGAAAAGATGGGCAGAGGAAGGAAATTACTGTCAAGGTAACTCGTCATATTCATATGGTGGAAGCCGTTTATTTAAATGAGGAAAATATTTCCGGATGGATTTATAAATTATTAGCACCTGGTTGTCAATCTGTAATATCCATTGGCAGATTTATATTACCTAGTATTGCTCAATTAGAATATCAAACTGACAATCCCAATTATAAATTGTTTATTTCTTTATTTCTCACCCCCGTGCAGGAAAATTTAACTCAGGCTTATGGAGTGGCGACATTTCGTTGGGGTTTACCAAATTGGCTGGGAAAAATTATTGCTCAACCACTATTCTATCTAGCTGCACAACAAGATAAATATATTTTGGAATTACAATCCGCAAATATCAATCGATTTCAAGAAGTAAATTTCACCGACACGGAAATTGATATTATGAGACCACATATTAATTATCTCCTACAAAAAAATGGAATTGAAAAAAATAGCGATCGCCACTTGCCAAAACTGGAAAAAACTGTGAAAATGAGGGTTTAAATATCTATGATTTTCTGGCATAATAATATTCATATGAATATCTTTTACCTACTGTGATGACTAATATTTTGATTTAGGCGATCGCATTTTACAATTAGATTATGGTAAATTAGTATGAATGTTCTTGTCACTGGCGGTACTGGTTTTCTGGGTAAAGCACTGGCGTTAAGGTTGCGTTCGCAATCTGATCATGTTACTGTATTAGGACGCGATCGCTACATTGGGAAGCAATTAGAAGGGGAAGGGTTGCGATTTTTAGCGGTTGATTTTCAAGACGAGCAAGCAACTATCAACGCCTGTCAGGGACAAGATTATATATTCCATTGTGGTGCTTTATCTTCTCCTTGGGGTAGGTACCAGGATTTTTACCAAGCAAATGTTTTAGGGACTCGTTATATCATCCAAGGTTGTCAGCAATATGGCGTAAAAAGGCTTATTCATGTTTCCACACCCAGTATTTACTTTAATTTTTCCCATCATTTAAATATTCCTGAAAACACACCCCTACCCCCACCAGTTAACGCCTACGCCAAAACGAAACAACTGGCAGAGCAGGAAATCAATAGAGCATATACAGAAGGCTTACCAGTAATTACCATTAGACCCCGTGCTATTTTCGGTCCTGGGGACAGATCAATTTTACCACGACTGCTGCAAGCTAATGAGCGAACAGGGATTCCTCTAATTAATAATGGTCAAGCTTGCATAGATATGACCTATATAGATAATGTAGTGGATGCTTTACTATTGTGTCAAAACGCGCCAGATAATTTACTAGGCAGAACCTTTAACATTACTAACGGAGAGCCAACACCGTTGGTAAATTTGTTAACACTTCTATCTCAACAACTTGGCTATCCCTTAAACTTAAAGCCCATTTCCTATAACCTCGCCTATGGGGTAGCCACAGTCATGGAATTAGCTTCCAAAACCATTTTATTCGGGAAAGAACCCATACTCACCCGCTACACCGTGGGATTACTTTCCTTCAACCAAACATTAGATATTACCGCAGCCAAAACAGAACTAGGCTATCAACCCCAAGTTAGTATTCTCGAAGGATTAAAACTATTTGCTCAATGGTGGAAAAATCAGCAAAATGTCCATGAAAGTTAACTTTTTTCCAGCTTTCAAACTCATTCGTAGGTTGGGTTTCGTTCCTCAACCCAACATTATCAAGACTAGGCTATCAAATCCAAGTTAGTCCCACTCTGCTCCAAGCCGCGCTTCGCGCGTCTACATGAACGTTTGTACACAACCAAGGATGAAAATATCTCTTACCTGTTCCCTGTTAATGAAAATGCTTTGTGACTAACTCCTCAAGGGCGCACGCAATGCGCCCCTACTGAGCGTTTCTTAACTATTTTCAAGATAGCCCCCAGAGGAAAATCCCACAACCAAGCATGAAAATATAGTGCTACGCGCTAGGGAACAGGGAACAGGGAACGGGGAACAGCAGACTGTCAAAGGATTTCAGGATTTAAAAATGTCCTAACCGCGGAGGCGTAGTGCTATATATCTCAAGTGCGGCTCCCACACCTAAGCTGTCAACTAACAACTAACAACTAACAACTAACAACCATTTTCAAGTTAGTATTCTCGAAAGATTAAAACTATTTACTCAATGGTGAAAAAATCAACAAAATGTCTATTCAAGTTAACTTTTTTCAAGGGGGATATTGTACCCATCCCCAAGCCATGGTAATTAGGGGCGGGAAGTGGAAAACAGAAACTTTTCCTTCCTTATTTGCCTTAATATCCCATCCACAGGCTGGTGCAATTTTATTTGACACTGGTTATTCCCAGAGATTTTTCCCAGAAACCCGTAAATTTCCCTTCCAGCTCTATGCACTCACCACCCCAGTTTATCTACAGGCGGGAGAAAGTGCAGTTGAGCAATTACAACAGCATGGCTTAGAACCAGAAGCAGTTCAGTATATAATTATATCTCACTTTCATGCTGACCATATTGGAGGATTGCAAGACTTTCCCAACGCTAAGTTTATCTGTTTTCAGTCCGCATATCAAGCCGTCAAATCTCTCCGGGGAATAGCCGCACTCAAAGCAGGATTTTTAGCTGGTTTACTACCATCAAACTTTGAACAACGTACCATCTTTGTAGAACAAACAGATACAATCTCCTTACCTGATGAATATAGTATCTTTCAGACAGGCTTCGACTTATTTGCCGATGGTAGCCTGATCGCTGTAGAATTACCTGGTCATGCTACGGGACAACTAGGATTATTTTTCACAGATGTAGACAACCAAAGTTACTTTCTCATCGCCGACGCTTGTTGGTTAAGTCGTGCTTATCAAGAATTTGTTCAACCCCATCCCATCGCCAATTTAATTTTTGCTAACAGCAGAGATTATGTAGATACCTTACACAAAATCCATCAACTCCACAAATCCAATCCCAACCTGAAAATTATTCCTACCCATTGTCGTGATACTTGGATGCAACTCAAAAAATTGCCGTATTCTTGAATCAAAGGACAAAATTTTATGTATTTAAACCTCAAACTCCTTACCCTCTCCTCTCTGCGCCTCTGCGCCTCTGCGTGAGATAAATTATCCTAAAAATATGCAACTCAACCAAAAAATATCCATCAGACATCAAATATAACTTTATATTTAATAATATAGCAGTGGACAAAACAGTTAGGATATCCTAAAACATCACAACTAATTTACAGCAAGTATTTGACTTTTGACTTGTACTATATGTCTCCTCCCCTAAGAATCCTCTGGTACTACCTGCTTACCAAATACAGACAAACCTTTCCTAACCGTGCATCTCTGTTAGCATGGCAAGACAAACAAGTTCGTAATTTTCTCCAAAAAATCTTACCTAAATCTACCTTTTACCGCCAATATTATCAAGGATTAGACATTCACAGTTGGCAACAATTACCTATCATAGACAAATCAATTATGATGGCTAATTTTGACCAACTAAACACCGTAGGGGTTAAAAAATCATCAGCATTACAACTAGCCTTGAATGCTGAAAAGCAGCGAAATTTTAGTTCCACTCTCCAAGGACTTACCATTGGACTTTCTTCCGGAACTAGCGGAAATCGGGGTTTATTTATAGTTAGTCAACAAGAACAACAAGCTTGGGCGGGTACTATATTAGCAAAAGCATTACCCAATTCTATTCTCACACCCCAACGTATAGGTTTTTTTCTCAGAGCTAATAGTAACCTCTACGAAACAGTGAAACGTCAGCGCATCCAGTTTCAATATTTTGATTTATTCAATCCCGTTAGTAAAAATATTGCAGCACTCAACCAATATCAACCAACAATCCTTGTTGCGCCAGCCTCAATGTTACGCATCATTGCAGATGCTCAAACTACTGGCAAATTAAATATCACACCGATAAAAATAATTTCCGTCGCCGAAGTATTAGATCCGTTAGATGAAGCATATATTAGTAATTGCTTCCAGCAAAAAATCCATCAACTCTATCAATGTACCGAAGGATTTTTAGCACATACCTGTGAATATGGTACTTTGCACCTGAATGAAGATATTTTAGCAATTCAGAAAGAATATCTTGACCGAGATGTGGGTAAATTTATGCCCATAATCACTGATTTTAACCGTACAACTCAACCCATTATCCGCTATCGCCTCGATGATATTTTAACAGAACGCCAAACCCCTTGTCCCTGTGGTTCGGTGTTAACAGCCATTGATTGTATTGAAGGACGTAGGGATGATATTTTCTATTTACCAAGTCTGACTGGAGACAAATTAATTCCTATGTTTCCCGATTTTATCCGCAGAGCCATTATTATTGCTTCAGGGGATATCCAAGAATATTTAATAGTCCAAAAAAGTCCGCAATTGCTCGAAATATCTTTACTCGTTCCCATAGATATAATGGAAGAGTTACAGATATTGGTGAAACAATCTCTATTAGAATTGTTTACAAAATTCCATTGTCAAATTCCAGAAATAGTTTATCAACCATACCCGGAAAGAACAGAACATCATCAAAAATTGCGGCGAGTATGGAGAGATTTTTCTATAGCATGACTTACGTACAGACAACGTAATTACAGTCATCGCGACGCAAGGAAGCAATCCCAAAACTTGAATTTTAGTAACGAGTGTGTAAGTCTTATATAAATGTAAACACAACTTATGAATCCTGAAATTCATCTTTACGATCGCAATACCATAAACACCCTCAATTGGACAGAATCAGAGTTAGGAATCTTCATCAAAAATTACTGGGTTCCCATGATGAAGGCTGGTTCTAACCATTTTATCAATAATGTGGATAGTCAGCTATATTTGCTTACCATAGATGATTTATTTTTGCCTATAACAGTTAATCATCAAGAGTTAGACAATTCCTATGTATGCTCTCCATATAATCATTATGTCACCTATACAAAGGAAGAACTCAAAACATTAAAAACTCCCATTTTAGAAGCAATTCTGGCAATCATTATTGATATTCTAGGTGAATTATTAATTTTGGGCAATATCAATAAAGTTGCTATTGTTTATAATCTATTATTATCAACCAATTTATATCCAGATATTTCTACTCAACAAATTACAGCAATTACCAGTTTTCTCAGCCAAAAATTTCCAGATAATGCCATTGTCTTTCGCTCAATTAATACTTTTATCGATGACCGATTATTCAATAGCTTTATAGATAATGACTATCAACTTATAGGTAGCAGACAAATTTATCTTTTCAACCCTAGCGAGCGATCGGCAATGCGTAGTAAAATGCGATGGCGGTTAAAACAGGATTTCCAACTAATTACTAAACAAGGCTATGAATTAATTGATAGCAGCCAAATTACTCAAGAAGAGATTCCCCGGATTGTCGAGTTGTATAATTACTTGTATTTAGATAAATATTCCCTACATAACCCACAATTCAATCAAGAGTTTATCAAACTAGTTTTACAGAATCCAGCTTGGCGATTTCAAGCATTCAAGAAAAACGACCAAATTGATGGAGTCATTGGCTTTTATGAAATCAATGGAGTCATGACTACGCCAATTTTAGGATACGATACTAGCCTACCTCAAGAACATGGACTATATCGGATGTTATCTGCTCAGTTAACAGTGGAAGCAACTAAAAAAGGAATTATATTACATCAGAGTTCCGGCGCTGCTGAATTCAAAAGATTTAGGGGATTTATCGCCAATACTGAATATAGTGCTGTTTTTCATCAACATCTACCTTTTACCAGACAATTAGTATGGCGTTTTTTAGGTTTGTTGGTGAATAAAATTGCCTTACCGTTAATGAAAAAATATAAATTGTAGCATGATGAAATTGCTTTTTACCCTAATGGTATTGTTTGGCTTACGTAATTTCATTTAGTCCAACAACCCACCTTGAAATCAATTTCAAGGCTCAAAGACGAAGTACGTTAAAACTCATAACTTGCAGCATTCTCAATTAGCCCAGATTTCCGCCTAGGATTGAAATCCCAGGCTCAAAGACAAAGTCTGATAAATCAGACTGGGAAAGACACCAGAGCGCGTTTTAACGTGCTTGGTTTATTAAAACTCATAACTTGCACCATTCAAGGGCAAGAGCCAGAGGCTCTATATTCTAGTTACCAGGCTCAGCCTGGTAACTAGGGGAACTCATCACTTGCAGCATTCTCAATTAGCCCAGATTTCCGCCTAGGATTGAAATCCCAGGCTCAAAGACAAAGTCTGATAAATCAGACTGGGTAAGGGGTGAGAGCGCGTTTCAACGTGCTTGGTTTATTAAAACTCATAACTTGCACCATTCAAGGGCAAGAGCCAGAGGCTCTATATTCTAGTTACCAGGCTCAGCCTGGTAACTAGGGGAAAGGAGTCTTCCGCCTCCTATTCTCGGAATTGGCGCAAGTTGTTAGTTAAAACGCACTGCAAGTTCTACCTAGTCTGATTTATCAGACTTTGCTTGTGAGCCTCGGAATTGATTCCGAGGCGGTAAGGATGGCTAATTGAAAATCTAAAGTATCATTAAAATTTACATCATTACCACTATTAATACCTTCCCATCCCCGTAAATTCACGCTAACTTGGGATAATAAAGCTGCAAAATCCCCAAGTTATGCAAGTTTGCCAAAACCCCAATTGTTCCAACCCTTTCAACCCTGATGGCAACAAATTTTGCATCAGTTGTGGTAATGGTGATTTCTCTACCCTCCTACGAAACCGCTATCGAGTACAGAAAGTTATAGGTGAAGGTGGTTTTGGTAGAACCTATTTAGCACAAGACACAGATAGACTAGATGCAGCTTGTGTCATTAAACAATTCCTCCCCCAATTCCAAGGAACAGCAGCACTGAATAAGGGTAAAGAACTATTCAAACAAGAAGCAAAGAGCTTATTTGCACTGGGAGAAAATCATACCCAAATACCCAGGTTACTGGCTTACTTTGAACAAGGTTCGGGGATGTATTTGGTGCAAGAGTTTATTGAAGGGAAAAATTTACTGGCTGAGTTGAAACAGCAAACCTTCGATGAACCGAAGATTCGTCAATTGCTGGATGATTTATTGCCAGTTTTACAATTCGTTCACGAACATAATGTGATTCACCGGGATATTAAACCAGAAAATATCATCCGTAGGCAAGATGGCAAACTGGTATTAATAGACTTTGGTGGAGCCAAGCAAGTAACTCAAACCAGTTTAGCCAGACAAGGGACGGGGATTCACACCATTGGTTATGCACCCACCGAGCAAATGCAGGGGTATGCCTCTGCTGCGAGTGATTTATATGCATTGGGTGCAACTTGTGCCAGATTGTTAACTAAATGTATACCCCTACAAGATGCCCAAGGGATAATTCATGACAAGTTATATGATGCTGTGAATGCTGAGTGGGTGTGGCGAAAACATTTACCACCAGGGGTGACAATTAGTGATGATTTGGGGAGAGTGCTGGATAAGTTACTCAAACACTTAGCAAGGGAGAGATATCAATCAGCAGTAGAAGTTCTCAATGACTTGCATTCTCCTGTATTTTCTCCACCATCAACTATTTTGGCTCCCCCTCAACCTGTATCTTCTCCGCCATCAACTATTTTGACTCCCCCCCAACCGGCACAACCGAATCCAGTCAGTAGTAGTGTAAATTTTTCCTCACCAAAACCCTCACCAACTCCACCAAGTCAACCTAGTTCTGGTTTACCTCTGAAAACCTTTTCATTTGAAACTGTCACTGTAGACGTACAAGGATATATCACCAATCGTCACAACTTGCAAGCAAAATACTTTGTAGAAGACTTGGGGAATGATGTCACGTTGGAAATGGTACAGATACCAGGGGGAACCTTTACTATGGGTTCACCGGAAGGAAAGCCAATCAGGAAATTATTAGGACTAATTGCAGGTTCAGAGGATGAAGAAGAAGGACGAAGTGATTGTGAAAGTCCCCAACATACAGTTACTGTTCAGCCCTTCTTTATGGGTAAATATGTAGTTACCCAAGCGCAATATCAAGCAATTATGGGTAAAAATCCTTCGCACTTCAAAGGGGAAAAAAGACCTGTAGAAAGGGTATCGTGGAATGATGCAGTAACATTTTGTCAGCGTCTCAGCCAAAAAACAAGACGCACATACAGATTACCCAGCGAAGCAGAATGGGAATACGCTTGTCGTGCGGGAACAACCACACCATTCTACTTTGGTGAAACTATTACCCCTGATTTAGTCAACTACAACGGGAACTATCCATATGGTTCTGCATCCAAGGGTAAATATAGGAAACAAACCACAGATGTAGGTAGTTTTCCACCCAATGCCTTTGGTTTATACGATATGCATGGCAATGTGTGGGAGTGGTGTCAAGATACTTGGCATAGTAATTATAATGGCGCACCCACAGATGGTAGTGCTTGGTTTGATAATGATAATAGTTATCGTATGATGCGGGGGGGTTCCTCGCTCAGCCTTCCTATTTACTGCCGCTCGGCGTACCGCAGCTTCATCGTTAGGGCGGAGCGCGACTACATCAACCACGATAGCGGTTTTCGTGTTGTCTGCGCGTTTGGGAGGACTTTGCAATAGCCCTTTACACTCTTCACCTTTTCCCCTTTTCCCCTTTACACTTCTTTACTTTTCTCTCTTCTGCTGAAGGTGGGAAAAGTTTTTTAACGAATCTCTCTCGCCTTGTTGTAAATTGCAGGTTAATAGCCCAAGCAGGTTAAAAATGATAACTTGTGGCAATCTCAAGTAGTCTAATAACCCACCTTGAAATAAATTTCCAGGCTCAAAGACGAAGTAGATTCAAACGTACTGAAAGCCTTTCCCAGTCTGGTTTATCAGACTTTACCTATGAGCCTCGGAATTGATTGGTGAGGTGGTAATGTGAGCTAATTGAGAATAGTGTAAGTGTGAGTTACGCGCTGAAATATTTTTTTGTTAAAAAGTAATATTAGTTGCAAAGATTGTTTAGCTTCCCGATAGTATGTGTTGGGTTTGGTTTCGTTCCACCCAACCTACCTAAATACAAGATAAAATGGCACGCGATCGCTTATAATAAATCAAATAATCCTGATCTCCATCTCCGTACAAATACCAGTTAACCGCATATCCCAAGGCTCAATTGGTAACTGTGGTAAATAGGCAAAATCAAACACAATGCCAATGGTAGGTTTATCTTTCCAAATTGGAGAACTCAACAAGCGATCGTAATATCCACCACCATAACCTAGTCTATACCCTTGATAGTCACAAGCAACAGTAGGGACGAGAATTAAATCAACTTCCTCAGGATTTATACTAGGATTATCAGGATGGGGTTCTGTGATGCCATAAGCACCAGTTGTCACAGAATCATATTGTGTTACTTGATGCCAATGCAAAAATTTACCCACACAACGGGGAAAACCCCAGCTGTAACTAGTATTGGCAAACAAAGTACTTAAATCTGGTTCTTGACGAAAACTGAAATAAGCTAGTATAGTTTTTGACTGGGTAAATAGGGATGAAGATAGTAGATTTTCGGTAATGCGATCGCTCTTTTGTCGCCACTCTAATTCTGCCATAGATTTACGCTGCTGGAGTAAATTTTGGCGTAGTTCAACTTTATTCACAGGAGCGAAACAGATTATAAATACTATTACTATTGTATAATTATATCAAATTTGGGAGATTAATAGACATCTCCCCAATGGCTCAATGCGTGAATGCGTGAATGCGTGAATGCGTGACTGACGCGCAGCGGCACTAGTTTGTTTGTTTCACTTCATCATAATTAGCTTTGTCTTGAAGCTCATATTCTTCTTGGAAGTAATACTTACTCATATTTGCATTATCTGCATGAGCTGCATTTACCACTTGTCCAATTACATTCTGACCTGATTTTGCCAACAATTCACAAGCTGTAGTTGCATTTCCATAATCTACTATTCCTGGACGTACTACTAACAAAACTCCATCAGCCATTTCTCCCAAAGTAGAAGCATCAACCGCTAAATTTAAAGATGGAGCATCAATAATTACATAGTCGTAGTAAGCAGCGAAACTATCTACTAATGATGTCATACGCTTGGAATCTAAGATAGAGGATGGGCTAGGAGGTATAAACCCAGAAGTTAATACATAAAGATTGCTACTCACTTTTTTAATCGCTTTCATCACCTCTATCTCTCCCATAATCACATTGCTCAACCCCTGCTGATTGGGCAAAGTCCATATTAGATGCTGAGATGGACGGTGTAAATCTCCATCCACCAACAATACGGAATGCTCCTTCTGAGTCATTGCCATAGCTAAATTCGCTGCCACAGTTGACTTACCCTCTTGAGGTACGGAACTAGTCACTAATATTACCTTTAGTTTCTTATCCGCACTCACAAAATTCAAATTTGCCCGCAGCATCCGGAAAGCTTCACTAATAAAAGAGCGGGGTGCATCTCTCATTGCCACCATCGGCAGAGATACAGCTGTATTCGACCCTTGCTTGTCAGTAGATTTTTTCGATTTTTTCCATACAGGAATTACTCCCAGTACAGGTAATTCCAATAGCTCCTGTGCCTCCTGTGCAGACTTAATCGTTTTATCTCTCGCCTCCAAAATGCACATCGTTACCAAAGCAATTAAGGTAGAAAGAAAAACTGCACTTGAGTAATAGACTTTCGCAGAAGAAATCGGTTTTTCTGGAACTAGTGCCGCAGATATCTGCTTGGCATCACTGACAATTTGATTTTCTGCAATGCGAGCTTCTTGTAATTTTTGTAATAATTGCAAATAAGTAGACTGGGCTGCGTTGACTTGACGTTCCAAATGTCGTTGCTCTTTTTCTAATTTGGGTAGATTGTTCAGCCTTACTTTGTAATTACTCTCTAAAGTAGAAAGACTTGCCAGCTCGCTAGCCAAACCCAGACGTATAGACTCTAATTCAACTAGTTTGGCAGTCAGTTGTTGTTGCAGCTCTCCCCCTGGAACATTGCTATTGATATCTATCTGCCGAGAGTTGGAAACTTTCTTTAATTGCCCTTGCAATATTTTTTTTAAAGCACTTAGCTTGCTTTCCATATCTACAATTTCAGGATGAAATTCCTGAAAAACATTGCGCTTACTTTCAAGTTTAGACTCTAGCTGCTGAATTTCTTGAATAATATTTTGGGTTGTCTCAGATTGACTGAGGGAATTGAAAGCTACTGCCTGCTGAGTAGTCATATTCAGTTGTGCCCTTATTTCCCGAACTTGGGCACTGACATTAGCCATTTTTGCTTTAATGTCACCAATTTTTTTTTGTAAATCTGCCATCATTTCCACTGACTTAGTCGCTTCCTCTTGCAGCGAAATAATGTTGTTTTTTTCTTTAAACTGCGCCAACTTAGTTTCTGTTTGGCGGATGAGTAATTCTTCTTTTGACAGTTGTTTTTCTATGAATTTACGGGCTAATGCAGCTTTAGATTGTTGGATAGATTCTTTATAATCTAAGTATGTAGCCATAAGAGTATTCACTACTTTCGCCGCTAAATCCGGATCTTGATCTCGATAGGATATTTGCAGTACGTCACTATCTTTAACATTGCTGATAGTTAATTGATTCAGGAAAAGATTGTAACCCAGAGGTTGTCCTTGCTCATCCTTGAGACTAAGCTTGTCTATGGTTTTCTGCACAACCGAAATAGAACTAATCACCTCTGCTTCCGTATTTAATACGAATGTTTCCAGTTTTCCTTGCTCACCTCCCACACCTGTCAAGGAAGAGATATTATTTGTCCTGTGAAACAACAACTTACCAACAGCTTGATAGATGGGCTTCTTAAGAGATGATGCCAATACAGAAACCATACATACTGGAAGAAATACTCCTAAACCAGGTATCCAACGCCGCTTTACAACCTGCAAGTATTTATCCAATGTCAATGAAGGATTTGGTGGCTTCATAATAAATAAACATCTAAAATTTAATATGATTTGATGATTTATAGGTATATTTGATTAATATTGAATCATCAAATCATACGATGAAAAAATAAAATATGTAAATATTTTGTAAAGATAGTAAATATTTGGATAAGTAAACAACCTGATATTTGCTGTTAATTGATATGGTGTATCCATTGTTATGCGATCGCAGTTCATATACTATGTTTACAGAATATTGATTTTTTCTATTTTTGAGTCATACCATATGCGGATAAATACTTATAAAACCTCACCCACCTGGGTTACCCTCTCCTGATTATCCATGAAATCATCACCTCACCCTCGCTTTTTGCGATGCAAAAATCTTTCCCTCTCCTTATTAAGGAGAGGGATGTCCGCTTTTGTCAGGATGAGGTTTTTCTTCTTACTGTTGGGCATGCCATAACTTGTGTACACCGTTGCCAAGGCACAGTAATTAGTTCGTTGATGTTAAATGAGGTGCTGATATTTGATAATAAGAGGTATACCAAGCGATAAATTGTTTAATTCCCACCTCAATGGGCGTGCTGGGTTGAAAGCCAACATCTCTAACTAAATCATCCACATCGGCATAAGTCATGGGAACATCGCCAGGTTGCATGGGGAGGAAATTTTTTTCTGCTTTGACTCCCAAACAATCCTCTAACACTTGTATAAAATGCATTAATTCCACAGGCTGGTTATTGCCGATGTTATAAAGTTTGTATGGAGCTTTGCTAGTGGGTGGATTGGGGGTATCTCCAGCATGGGGGTCGTTGGGTTGAGGAATTTGATTTATGGTACGAATGATACCTTCTACAATGTCATCAACATAGGTAAAATCCCGACTCATCTTACCGTAATTAAATACATCTATGGGCTGACCTGCCAAAATTGCCTTGGTGAATTTAAAATACGCCATATCTGGACGACCCCAAGGACCATAGACAGTAAAAAAGCGGAGTCCAGTTGTGGGTAGACCATACAAATGACTGTAAGTATGAGCCATCAGCTCATTAGCTTTCTTACTGGCAGCATATAAGCTAATTGGATGGTCTACATTATCACCAACAGAAAATGGAATCTTGGTATTATTACCATAGACTGAACTAGAAGAAGCAAATACTAAATGTTTAACTTCTGAGTGACGACATCCTTCTAAAATATTGACAAAACCCACCAAGTTACTATCTACATAAGCATGGGGATTTTGCAAGGAGTAACGCACGCCTGGTTGGGCTGCTAGGTTGACTACCACATCAAATTTTTGATCCCTAAATAGCTGGGCTATTCCTTGGCGATTTGCTAAATCTAATTTGTGGAAGCTAAAACCGGGCTTGTCTTCTAGTTGAGCAAGGCGGTCTTTTTTGAGGGAAACATCATAATAATCATTGAGGTTATCTAGCCCAACGACTATATCGCCTCTGTTTAGCAGGCTTTGACTGAGATGAAAACCAATAAATCCAGCAGCACCGGTGACTAAGATTCTGATCATATAACTTTTCTTGTCATCTCCACGGATGATTTCTTGGATATTAATGTATCAATACTAACAAAGGAGTGATGGGATGATGGTTGTTAGTTGTTAGTTGTTAGTTGTTGGTTGTTGGTTGTTGGTTGTTAGTTGTTAGTTGTTGGTTGTTGGTTGTTGGTTGTTAGTTGTTAGGGAAAAATTGTTTTCTTGTCCCCCCATCTCCCCATCTCCCCAAAAAAATGACTGAAAAATAAACTGGATACAAGCCCTCCGCAGTCGCTCATGGGGGAAACCCCCAAGACCGCGCTGCTCTCCGGATTTATCCGTGGAGAGTCAAAAATGTTTTCCTTGTTCTCATTAGCCCTTCGATTCATCGATGGGGTAACTGATAACTGA
>JASJDS010000038.1 GCA_030065055.1 Calothrix sp. MO_192.B10 | reverse complement strand
TCCGAAAGTAGGAAATGTCATAAGTCCTCAGAGCAGATGTCCGATAAAAGGCTACCCACTAACCAGATAGCCAATAAGGGTGAAAAGTTAGATGGTAATGCCTGAATCTCAGCGTCTTCAGACCTGAGAGTGGCTCAATAAAACATGGTCAAGCTGTTGAGAGTTGCCCTGGAAGATAAAGCTATAACGCTCATTTTCAGGAATGGTGTTAGTTAGGTTGGTGAGAACAGCAGCGCCACCAGGAGCAGTGTCTTGCCCTCCATTGGTGCTAACTGTGGTTCCTGACACAATCTTCAGGGGAGAAACAAACTCAAACTCGTTGAAGTCGCCGAGAACAACAATATTTGTATTGGCATCATTAGCAAGAACGCCATCGACAAAGTTGTTAACGGCTTGAGCCTGCTGTCTACGCTCATCCAGAGAACCATTAACTGTGGGTTCTTCCTGACGAGCGGCAAAGTCTTGCTCAACTCCCAAAATTGGCGCGCTACCACCTTTGGAGGAAAAGTGGTTGTTGACAACGGTTACTTCCTCACCGTTGAACTCGAAGGTTGCAGCTAGGGGCAAACGAGCATCGTTGAATGCCTCACCTGAAGTTTGGCTGCCAATGGCTTGCACTGAACCATCAACTAAGTTAACCCGGTTGGGGTTATAGAGGAAGGCAGTGCGAATATTTCCACCGGGTTGACCTCCACTAACATTGTCACCAATAAAGGTGTTGTCAATGAATTCATAAGTAGGACCACCTGCTTGGGCGATCGCATCTACTAATTCTTGCAGGGTTTGGTCAGCAGCAATGGTACCATCATTGGCAGAACCACTGTTGTCCTGAATCTCCTGCAAGCCAATGACATCAGGAGCATTCAGGTTGTTAACGATTTGTTGAGCAATGGTATCAAAACGACCATCTGCCACATCGGTATCGCCATCACCATCATTTGCATCTAGGTTGAGGACATTGTAGCTGACAACGGTTAGTTGGTCAGTAGTACTACCCAGGGTGGTGGATTCCGGTTGTAAATTCCCAGACTGGATATTTCCTGTGAAGTCTTCGGTGGGTAAAATCTCAAAGTTACCGAAGCTGTAGCTGACAACCCCCGTCACGTCCCCTAATAAGTCACCCGTATTCACATTAGGGAAAGCAAAGTCAAAGATACCAGAATCTTCATCGATTTGTATCTTTTCCGGGTTGAAGTCATCTGGGCTAATATTTAGGGTACCGCGATCGCTAATACCTGTAGCATTGGTACCATTATCCACCACGGCGAAGATTTCACCAAATCGGTTAGTTCCAGAAACCGCCACCAGGTTCTTGGCGGTGACACGCATCCCTTCTAGGGACTCGAAGAAATCAATCCCATCGTTAACGGGGTCAAACTCGCCAAATGCATCATCATCAATGTTCTTAGATGGTGGAATGCGATCGCCATTACCAATAATTGTGGCAGCAGGCAGAGTATTTCCACTGGAGAGGGTAGTAATGTTAAGACTACCGCTAATTTGAGTGGTGGAAAGATTGCGGGTACTGCCACCACCAGGAGTAAACTCGGAAACAGTTCCTTCAACTTGCAGCTCGTCTCCCACAACGACGCTTGGTGCTGAACTGGTGAAGACAAAAATTGCATCAGAGGTAGCATTATTACCATCACCGTTGGGGTCTTGTAAGTAAAAACCATTAGAGTCAACCGCAGTCACAATCCCCGTTGTAATCACTCCCTGACCAACCAAAGCTGAAGTTTGACCTGCCCCTTGGATATCATAGATGGGAGTTAAAGTTACAGTTACAGTCTGGTTTTCTGTGCCAGGAGTTGGTGCTTTGGCGACAAAGCTATCAGTATTACGGGCACCACCTCCACCATTAGGAATCCGCTGGATAGAATCATTAGCACTGCCGTTAGTACCACTACCTTCATTTACTTGGGGTTGACCTGAATTAAGTAGAGGTAACAATCCAGAGTCATCACCATCATTGGTATCGTAGACAACTGCATCTATTAAGTTAGTAGTTGTAATTGCTGTGCCACTGGGGAAATCACTAGGGTTGCCTGTATAGAGGGCAACTGCATCAGCTCCATTTTGTAGAGTGCTGTTGTTGAAAACTAACCCCACATTGGCCACGCCAGAGTTACCCAAAACAAAGTAGCCCTCAGCATTGGTACTGAATCCATCTAAATCGAAAGCAGCATAGGAAGTATCTCCATTACCGTTGTAGAGGACAAAGATGCGCTAAATTCAGCCCATCTGCGTGGGCTTTGTTTAGGTGTAGTAGCCCCACTCTTCCAAAGTGAGAGCGACTAAGCACAGCCTTATACAGAATTGGTATTAAGAGGCTCGCAGCATCAGCCGACTCAAATAACCTCAAATTAATCATTCCTCAGTCCTTGAAAAGACAAAATTGCCCCTCACTCGATGACTTGAATCCTCCACAGGCTATGTATTAGAAGATGTATTTACTTACAGAATAAAAAACATTGTTCATAAAGCAATATTTCCCTTCATTCATAGTTTCCCAGTGATGAGTAAAGGAAGGGTTAAAAAGTTGTGCGGTAGAGATGGTAATTATTGATGAAGCTGGCGGACTGTTCTTTCTTGCGCTGTTCATTGCGTGTAATTTCCTGTGCCAGCAAATCTAAGGCTTCTTGGGTATTGGTTTGACGGTTCTCGAATCGTTCTTGAATGTTTTTAGCACGTTCTACCATTGCTACCAGGAAAGAATCATTGGGATTTTCTTCGGCGGTTTTTTCGATACTTTTAATCAGGTTAATGACTTTGGTGGTGTCTCCCCCCAGTTTAGCTGTGATCACTTGGATAGTTTGAGCATTAATTTCAATCTGGTTTCGGCTTCTTGACGTGGTACAAATGTCCAGCCGAGTTCTTGGGCATAGGTGAGAATGCGGTTTTGAAAGGTTTTGTCTTCCCCTGGTCTAGGCATAAAAAGTATAATTTATTTCTGGGTAGTGCGGTAAGCTTGGTGAGGATCATTGAGGTTGCCAGGATTTGTATATTCAAGCAAACCTTGATCAATTAAAGGTTTTAGATATTGGTCTAATAAATATTTTCGATTTCGTTGCAATAAAGATTCTAATTCACTAGATGAATGAGGTTTTATTTCACACAATTTAATAATTAAATTTCTAATTTCCTCTGGTTCGCTTCGTTTACCTATTTTCGCTAATCTATTATCGATGGTAGGAAATAATTCAAGAGTAAGCTGTTCGGGTTTAAGTGTACTACTGTCTAAATTAGGGTTTGGCAACTGTCCAGATAAGCTTTCACCTTCCACTGTACTACTGTCTAGATTAGGGTTTGGCAACTGTCCAGATAAGCTTTCACCTTCCACTGTACTACTGTCTAGATTAGGGTTTGGTAACTGTCCAGATAGAGCATTAGTAGTGTTACTGTCCAGATTAGATATATCTGCCTCAGAATCTTCTTTTAGTTGAAACTCAGGGTTAAGGGTGTAGCAAGTAGCTGATCCTTTACCTTGTTGTTCCAGTAATCCGTTATCTCGTAAACGTCTTAGGTGTTGACTGGCAGTGAGAGTATCAACATCATTGGCGACACGATAAATTAAATTATTAATCATTCCCACTTGTCTTAAAACAACAAGTGCTTTGGCTTCATCATTACTTAATCCATAGTTTTTAAATTGTGTTAGCCATTTCATATTCTCCCCGTCAAGGAGATGATGAGTAAAAAGAGTAAGGTGAAAATAATCTCTTTCTCGATTGGAAACAAACAAAGGTAAGGTCAAGTTGGCTTCCAGCGTTTTCTCCAACATAACTCTCCCTCCAGATCCTTTTGTTTCTGCAAGGTTTACTTCATGAAGAACTGCGGCAATTTTTTCGTTACGAGTTTTTGACCCTGGTTGGTCAAATTCATCTGTGGGTTTGAGAGAATAACCGGGATTACGAATTTCCAAGCGGTCAGAAAAGCGGATAATCTGTACAGGACTCCGCTCCCGGTAGTTACGGTGCATTACAGCGTTAACAATTGCTTCTCGGATAACTTTACGCGGAATCACAGGTGTTTCTCTGCGGTGAATCTCGTTTTCCGCAAGACCAAATGCTTTGGGCAAATCATTAAGAACAAGGGTAATTATCTTGGGAATTGCTAATAGTAGGGGTTCACGGATTTCGGTACTTTGATAACGCTTATCTGGATCTGAAACCCATTCCTTACCTTCCACAAGAATGTAATCTATACGGTGCATGGGAAAATAACGCCGTAAGGCGATCGCATTTCCGAATAAGATTAATCCGGCGAAGGTTAGGCAGTATTCTCCTTTTTGGGTAGGATGTCTGGCGATCACATTTAGGGAAAAAAGTAGCTTCTGATCATCGTAATTGAGTTCGCTGGCGTTGGGGTTTACCGCTTGTCTTTCTCTACGGTAAGCTGCGATCGCTTCTGGATCTAAATCATCAAGGGTCGCATCTGGAATAGGCGTAGTATCGTAGGTTTGGGCATTACGTTCTTTATAAAATAGTTCAATATCTCTTTCAGTGCATTTTTGATCGGTTGAAGCAATGCGTCTAAATGCACCTTTTGGGAGTCCTCTGCTGGTAATATAAACGGGTCTTTCTGAGGGTTCCACTTCGGGGATAAAAGCAACAATTATTGTTTTTCCGTCTTTGGTAGCATTTTCGATTTGAGGACGAATAGTTATGTTAAAAACTTCTCTGCATTGAGTGGCTAAGTCTCGTTGTATTTTGTCGGGATCTGCTATTCCTTCAATTTCATAATGGTTGGTATCACTTTCTTCTGATGATTTGATTCCCAGTAGAAGATAACCCCCTCCTAGACCGGGTTCATTAGAAAATGCGCTAATAGTTTCCCAGCAACTTTTACCAACCTCAGAAGCTTTTTTGGCTTCGATTTCCGTGCTTTCGTCTTGGTTGGTGAGGATTTCCCAGAGTTCATCAAAGGTTAGCATTTTATTCATCTCCTCTTTCCAGGGACTTATCCCGGATTTCTCACAAGACTTTAGAAAACAGGGGTCAAAAACTGCCAAAATGTTTATTGCATAAGAATCATAGCAGTTTGAAGTATGACCCCAGATAATAATCATTCTATACCGGAACAGTTTGTATTTGGACAAGAAAAGTCATGTCCAGTTGTGGTGAATTTCCAGGGTAAGCCTGTAACATCTGATGCAGGATTAACATTAATTGGGGAACTAGATAGAAAAAGAAAAATAACATCACGATTTGCAGCATGTTTCAAAGATTACCGAAACTCAAATAAAGTTGTATATCCAGTTCATAACTTAGTCGCACAAAGAATATATGGCTTAATCATGGGTTATGAGGATATAAATGATCATGAAACTCTACGTCACGACCCAATATTTGCACTTGCAGTGGGAAACGTTATTAACTCAGAACAAGAATTAAAGACTTTGGCTGGAAAAAGCACATTAAATCGTCTTGAACATTGTCCAGAAGACGTAGATTCAAGAGAAAACAGTCGGTATCACCGTATCGAATATGATGCTCTTGCTATAGAAACACTTTTAGTCGAGCTATTTTTAGAATCTTATCAAAAGCCACCACGACAGATAATTATAGATTTAGATGTTACGGATAATTTAGTGCATGGTTTGCAAGAAGAAACATTCTTTAATCCTTATTATAAGGGATATTGTTATGCTCCTCTTTATATTTTCTGTGGTAAACATTTACTCGCCGCCAAACTTCGTGCATCTAACTTAGATCCTGCTGCATGGGGGCTAGAAGAATTGCAACGAGTCATAAAAATAATACGCGCTCGATGGAAAAAGGTGAAAATTATTATCCGTGGAGATAGTGCTTATTCGAGAGAAGAGATTATGGCATGGTGTGAATCTGAAATTGGAATTTATTATGTGTTTGGACTTCCTGAAAATAATCGCCTAACCCAACTATCTCAACCAATTAAGTATCGCGCATCCCAAGAATATTCAAGAAAATTTCAACCTTTATTCGAGTTTTTTGAAAGCTTATTTCCTGGAGAGACGAATTTAAAAAAAGATGTAGCAGCCTTTGTTGATAACTCAGTTTGGTATTGCTCCCTTGATTATCAAACATTAGATAGTTGGAGTCGTAGTCGTCGTGTTGTTGTCAAAGTAGATTATAACAATGAGGAAGTTAAGACTCGATTTGTTGTGACTTCACTCCCTGTGAAGAGAATTCCTCCAGGACAACTATATACTCAAAAATATTGTCCACGAGGCAACATGGAAAATTACCTCAAAGAACAAAAATTAGATTTACAAAGTGATAGAACAAGTACACATACATTTGCAGGAAATCAATTGCGTCTATGGTTTGCAGCTATTGCCTATGTTTTAAGGATTGGTGATTGCAGGCTATTGTTCTCGTAAATAAATTTAATCACACAATACCGAACCTAGAAAATATAATAAGTGTAATTTCGCGCCGCAGTTCATGCGTTTCTACGCCTCTGTGTTGTGATAAATGTGGGTTAGTTTGACTGTTGTCAAACAGTCTTGCTTTCTGACCCTGGTAGCTGCCCACCTTGAAGCTGCTATCTCTTGTAGATAGGACATAAGGTGCGCCCCCAGTAATAGAGGTGCGGGTTTACCGCAGTGGTGGCTACTGAATCACCTCCGAGCAAGGAGGAACCCACCTTAATTTTTTTATTTTTTGGCAAATCGAAGTGGGAGCTATTTCCCTGGGGGTTCTGCCAAAATCCCGAAATTCTTATCTATCAATTGTTTTAGCTTTTAGTGTGTCCATCAATTTAGTGATTTTAGTGTTGGTTGACAGGTATTTTTGGTAGGTTTGCCAAAAATGCTTCTAGAACTCTTGATAGATAAGGGATTGGAGGCGCGGGGTTTCAACGCCGCTTCCAGGTTGAGGCGGGTTGAAAGCAACCAGTTGTACCGTGTTTGTTTATGACATGATGGTTTCAACGCCGCTTCCAGGTTGAGGCGGGTTGAAAGTCATCTTTCTAGCCATGTCTTCTTGGCTTAGATTGTTTCAACACCACTTCCAGGTTGGGGCGGGTTGAAAGTTTAGTCTTACAGAGTTTGAAAGGTTTGTGAGGAGTTCAAAATTTAGGTGGGTTGAAAGGATAGAGCAACAGATTCTTGATTAAAAATGACTGGATATTTTTTTAGACACAATAGAAAAGTTTTGCCATATTTAATAGTATGGCAATGGCATTATTGATGTCTGACAAATAATTTGTCAACAGGGACAGTAATTTGGCAAAGCGGACACTAATGTGTCACCACGGACAAATAATTTGGCAATCGACATTAAACGAGCGTGGAGGGATTCGAACCCCCGACCTACAGAACCGGAATCTGTTGCTCTATCCACTGAGCCACACGCCCTCAATTGTATGTAGTATAGCACCCTTATGATTAAATTTGCAGTGGGGCAAGAAATTAGAGGTAATTAGCTGGATTGACGGGGGTACCGTTTTTGCGGACTTCAAAGTGGAGGTGGGGGCCCGTAGATAAACCAGTGGAACCCACAGCAGCGATCGCTTGTCCTCGTTTTACGGTTTGTCCTTCCCTGACGTACAAATCACTACTATGTCCGTAGAGGGTACTAATACCGTTACCGTGGTTGATAATCACGGTTTTGCCATAACCGCCATACCAACCAGAAAAAATCACCGTTCCCGTATCGGCAGCTCTAATTTTACTACCATAACTGGCGGCAAAATCCAACCCACCATGGAAGCGACGATAACCAAGTACGGGATGTATACGCCAACCAAAGGGACTACTGAGCCGTCCATTGCTAGGATAGGCGAAAATACCCGTACCGCGCACGAAAATATTTTTACGACTATTGGCTTTGGCTGCGGCTTCCCTGGCTTGAGCCTCTGCAATCTTTCTTTGAATTAATGTGGCAATTTCCTGGGATTCTCTCTCTAACTGCTTTTGAGCCGCATCCAAGGCTGTGCGATCGCTATTTAGGCGTTGGATTAAATTTTCTTGTAAACTAGCTTGGGTTTGATAATCAGCTTTTTGTGCCAGTAATTGCTGCCGAATCAGGAAAATTTCATTCTTTGTACCTTCTACCTGGGTTTTTTGCTGTTCAATTTGTTGAGCTTGTTCTGTCAGTTTGACCAAATTTTTTTGGTCTGCTTGATAAACTAATTTCAACTGCTGGCGACGACTGAGAAAATCATTAAAATTTTGGCTTTGCAGTAAAACCGCCCATCCTTGACGCATGGGAGAACGTTGTAAATATCGCAATCGAGCAATGGCGGCTTGTTGTTGTTCCCGGAATGCAATTTCTGCTGTAGCTAAATCTGCTTGTAAACTTTGTAGTAGATTTATTGCTTGTTGCAGTCGAAATTCACTATCTTTAAGATTGGTATTAGTAACTTTGAGATTATTTTCTAATCCAGTTAACCGTTTTTTAGCCTCTTGTTTTAAATTAGTTAAGCGATCGCGTTCTTGTTTCACATTTTGACGCTGTCGATCTATTTGTTGTTGCTGCTGTTTGAGGCTATCAATGGAATTAGCAACCACGGTAGAGGCTGCATTGACTGACAACAAAGGATGAAATACTAGCAAAAAGCATAAAATACTGCTCAATAGCAGCATCATCCAAGGTAAAAATTTTGGCTTGGAAAACAATGCAGATTTCATGCTCTGTTCATCATCCTTTACCTTGCGTCCTGTTATTCGCCAGATGCTAACATAACTACTCCCATAATGTCAGCATCAAATGACTATCCAAACTGACATCTTGCATACTTCGTATTAATACTGGTTTTTGATGTCATTAATAATTCTAAAGTCTCAATTCTCAATTCTAAATTCGCTCATTCCCCTTGACTTTTGACTTTTGACTTTTGACTTTTGACTTTTGACTGACGCTCAGCGGTTGACGAACCTGAAGGTAAATGCTGAAGCTAAAATTCAGGGTTTTTGTCGCAGAGATGGATAAAATATGAACTAATGCCTAGAAAGGAATTGTCAAATACCCCACTGAAAAAGAGATGCGATCGCTGTAATCGTGGAGAAGTAAGCATTATAAATTGTACCCCACCACAGTGAAAAGAGAAGAACAGATGAGTCCCGGCAAAGGAATTATTCTCACTGCCTTGATTATTCCTGGGTTAATTATAATTGGTACATCCATTTACTTATTTAACCGCGATTATTCTGCTTTAGTAAGGTCAGAAAATAATTTGTCAAGATTAGTACGACAAAATAGAACTAGTAACAGACGTTTAGATTTTGTCTATCACCGTACTCGCGTACAACGTATTAGTGTAATTACAGATCAAGCTTGGGGTTTAATTGGCGCTGTTATTACCGCTATTGGTATCCACGGCTTAGTAACTATGGATAAAGACAGTTGGGAAAGTCGAGAAAGCCGGGGGGGGGAGCGGAGGTAGAACCCTATTCGGATTAGAGGGAAGGAGTGAGGGAGTGAGGGAGTGAAGGAGGGAAGGAGGGAAGGAGTGTAGACACGAAGTGGCTTCCCGAAGGGTAGGAGTAGGGGCGGGGTTTCCCCGCCCGGAGGGAAAGAGGGAAGGAGTGAAGGAGTGAAGGAGGGAAAGAATTAAACCGTCAACTGTCAACCGTCAACCAGTTGTTTTTCCAAGCCTCCAAATCAGTCAAAGAGCGATCGCGGTAACATCCATAACGCTCCCGCTTATTTTTAATTTTCTTACCTAGCTCTGGTATAATGCCAAAATTGGGCGGCATGGGCTGGAAGTGTTTGGGGGAAGCTGAACTAATAAAATCGAATAATGCTCCCATCATGGTTGTATTTGGCTGGCTCAGAGGTGTTTTCCCTAAAGCCAATCTCGCCGCATTGGTTCCAGCTAACCAACCACCCGCAGCCGCAGCAGTATAACCTTCCGTCCCGATTAACTGTCCCGCTGCTAATAAGTTAGGACGCTGTTTAAATTGCAAAGTAGGTAACATCAACTGGGGTGCATTAATAAACGTGTTGCGGTGCATCACTCCCAACCGCACAAACTCCGCCTCTTCTAAACCAGGAATCAGACGAAATATGCGTTTTTGCTCACCCCAACGTAGATTTGTTTGAAAACCTACCATGTTCCAAAGTTTACCCGCCTTATCTTCCTGTCGCAGTTGTACCACAGCATAGGGACGCTCCCCCGTGCGACTATCGGCCAACCCAACAGGTTTCAGGGGACCATAACGCATGGTATCTTCTCCCCTCCTCGCCTGTTCTTCAATGGGCAAACAAGCCTCGAAAAACTTGGCTGACTCCCGCTCAAAGTCTTTCAACTCCACCTGCTCCCCATTACGCAGTTCCTCCCAAAAGTGCAAATACTGCTCCTTATTCATGGGACAATTGAGATAAGCCGCTTCACCCTTGTCATAGCGGGAAGCCATAAAAGCAATATCCCGATTAATGGATTCTCCCACAATAATTGGGCTAGCAGCATCAAAAAAGCTCAGGTATTCCATCCCAGTAAAGCGGTGCAAATCTGATGCTAAGTCGGGACTAGTTAAAGGACCAGTTGCTAATACTACAATTCCTTCCGGAATTTTACTGACTGCATCCCGGCGCAATTCAATCAAAGGATGGTTAGCTAGGGTGTCAGTTAAATCTTGGCTAAATTGTCCCCTATCCACCGCCAAAGCACCACCAGCAGGAACCATATGCTCATCAGCCTTACCAATGACAACCGAACCCAGGCGGCGTAACTCCTCATGTAATAAACCCGCCGCGCGATCGCTCGCCATTGCACCAAAGGAATTGCTACAAACCAATTCTGCCAAATATTCTGTATGGTGTGCCCCACTGAAGCGTAGGGGGCGCATTTCATGTAAAATCACCGGCACCCCAGCCTGGGCAATTTGCCAAGCCGCTTCCGTTCCCGCTAATCCACCTCCAATGACTTGAATTGGTTGTTGTTCCATAATTAAATAGTTGTTAGTTGATGGTTGTTAGTTGTTAGTTGGTGGTTGATAGTTGTTAGTTGTTAGTTGTTAGTTGACAGTCTTTAATTCATCACTCCCTCACTCCTTCACTCCTTCACTCCATCACTCCATCACTCCATCACTCCTTCCCTCCCAAATCTTAACAGTGTCTTTCAACTGATGATAGTATTCCTGGTAGAATACTAGACTCTACACATTTTTCCTCAAAGTCATGGGTAATTCTTTTGGACATCTTTTTCGAGTCACAACTTTTGGTGAGTCCCACGGTGGTGGAGTGGGGGTTGTGATTGACGGTTGTCCTCCAAGGCTGGAGATATCGGCTGAGGAAATTCAAGTGGAACTCGATCGCAGAAGACCAGGACAAAGTAAAATTACCACACCCAGAAAAGAAGCCGATCACTGTGAAATTATTTCCGGGGTATTTGAGGGTAAAACCCTGGGCACACCCATATCCATTGTGGTGAAAAATAAGGATACCCGTCCCCAAGACTATGATGAGATGGCACGGAAATATCGCCCTTCCCATGCTGATGCTACCTATGATGCTAAATATGGTATTCGTAACTGGCAAGGTGGGGGTAGATCTAGTGCTAGGGAGACTATTGGTAGGGTAGCAGCTGGTGCGATCGCTAAAAAAATTCTCCGTCAAGTCGCTAATGTGGAAATCATTGGCTATGTAAAGCGGATCAAGGATTTAGAAGCTAGCATTGAACCCAATACCGTCACCTTGGAACAAGTAGAAAGCAATATTGTTCGCTGTCCTGATGCAGAATCTGCCGCAAGGATGATTGACTTAATCGAACAAATCCGTAACGAAGGTAATTCCATCGGTGGTGTGGTGGAATGTGTGGCGCGGAATGTGCCTAAGGGCTTGGGGATGCCAGTATTCGATAAGTTGGAAGCAGATATTGCTAAGGGTGTGATGTCTCTCCCCGCAAGTAAGGGGTTTGAAATTGGTTCTGGGTTCGCGGGGACTTTATTAAGCGGCTTTGAACACAACGATGAATTTTATACTGATGAAGATGGGGAAATTCGCACCCTAACCAACCGTTCTGGGGGCATTCAAGGGGGTATTTCTAACGGGGAAAATATCATTATCCGTGCAGCATTTAAGCCCACAGCCACCATTAGGAAGGAGCAAAAGACAGTTACTAAGGAAGGTGAAGAAACCATTTTAGCTGGTAAAGGCAGGCACGACCCTTGTGTATTACCCCGTGCCGTACCGATGGTAGAAGCAATGGTAGCTTTGGTATTGTGCGACCATTTATTGCGGTATTACGGACAATGTAAGGTTTGGTAAAGACATGTCAAAAAATAATTATCCTGTAGGGGCACGGCATCAGTAAGATTATTTCATATGCCAAAATGATTGTGGATGCCGTGCCCTTTCCCTTGATTAAATAATTGCCAAAATAAATATTTATGGCTTTAATACACTTGCATCAAAACCTGAATCCCTTAAATCTAGCCAAGCGGGCGTATTTCCAATCTATTCGGCTACGTACTGCATCTGCAGCTTGAATATCTGTTAGACCTTCCGCAAATTGCATCACTGTTATTAATGCTAGTTTCCCTGGTGAAATTGCTGATTGTCCGCACCGTGCTGGAAATAAATCCTGGAAATCTGAGTCTAAATAGAAAATTCCTAATTCTTCGTACATTTTCATGTAAATATTTCCCTTGGGAAATGAAGCACGGGCAATTTTTGCAGTTTCAGACGGTATGTTCCAAGGATCTTTTGGATGCAATGTCATAAACCCACCAGCAAACTATTTGACTCAATTATTGTCTCCTTGTTTGCTTTCACCTTATATAGCGGTAGCCATTTTGATTAGGACATTGAAATGCGTATAAGCAAGTGAAAAATATTAGAGTTTACGTCCTAACTTCCCTGGCTACAGCTATATTATGGGTTTTAGTAGCGACGTGTCTTGCCCTTACAGGGCAAGACACCTGATTCGCCATCGGTATCCTTCAAGAAGTCGGGGATCTGTGACCCTTCGTGTTTTCTCCTACCAAGAGAACAATTTTCCTCAAGATTCATGAAAATGGCGCAGAACCTCAGCCACAGACCAAGCTTGAGCGATCGCACCTCTGGCTGTATGGGGAGGGTCGCCGTCAAAAATCTCGGAAATAGAACCAATACAGGTATCATTCAGGAAATGCTCTAACAATGGTTCCCAATCAAAGGGAACAGGCTCCTGGGGATAAAAACGCCGCCAAGCACGCATAAAAGGGCCCAATAGCCAACACCATACCGTACCTTGATGGTAAGCGCGATCGCGTTGTTTTGCATCGCCTATATATATACCAACATATTCTGGATCTCCAGGGTCTAGACTACGTAACCCATAGGGAGTGAGTAAGGTTGCTCTGGCTCTTGCTAGTACTTGTCGCCCTTGCTGGGGAGGAAAGCCACAGTGACGTAGAGAAAGGGCGATCACAGCATTGGGACGTACCTGAGCATTGCGGGAATCATCTGGTTCAATGGTGTCATAAAAGTAACCAACCTGGGGATTCCAGAATTTTTGTAGGGAGGTTTTTACCTGCTCTGCTTGTTGGGCATAGCGTTGTGATTGTTTGGTTAGACGTGTGGGTTCGCCATAATCCATAGTACTTAAAATTTCTGACCACTGACTAATCCAACATAAAGCTGAATACCAAAGGGCATTGATTTCTACGGGTTTACCACAACGGGGAGTGACGGGTTTACCTTCAATTACCACATCCATCCAAGTCAAGGCTACACCCTTAGCTTCCCACCCCAGTAAACCATCTATGGCATCAACCTGAATATTGTAACGAGTACCAACTATAAAAGCTTTATATATCTGTTGCACCACCGGATACTGTGCCGCTAAAAAATGCCAATCCTCAGTGGCTTCTAAGTACAATCCTAGGGTTTCAATCCACCATAAAGCAGCATCAATACTATTGTATAAAGGTTGGCGATCGCTGTCAGGAAAGACATTGGGAATCAAACCATGACGGCAATAACTACCAAAGGTATGCAAAATCCCCTTGGCTAGTTCAAACCGCTGAGTGACTAGAGTTAAACCAGGTAATGCAATTAACGTGTCCCTACCCCAATCATTAAACCAGTGATAACCGGCTATTACCGTTGGACCAACAATTGAAGCCCTGTGGACAATAAAGCGATCGCTCGCTCGCAGCAATAATTGCCAAATGGCGGATTTTGACATGGGAATTGACAATTTTTCTTCATCCTCTTCCCAGCTCGAACTATTCCCATTCCACCATCCAAAAATCTGTGCCAATCGTTCCTCTTCCCTTTCTATGGCTACTGTCAAAGTATCCATTTTGAGGGGAGGTAGGGAGGATTCCGGAAAACCCGTTCCCGCCTCTAGAATTACTGTATCACCTGATTGGAGATTAATAGTTAAATAGCCAGGACTGTACAGGTCTTCACGATCTTTCAATCCTCGCCGTGTCTCTTCTGGTAAACCGTAATTCCAGTACCACATTCCATCGGCTTGATATTCTCCCCGATTCCAGCGTAAATGCCAAGGGGTGCCAAACCCCTCATTGGTAATTGCTTGTAGATGAAGTTGCCCGTTTACCAACAATTGGGAAAACTGTAGGTGTTTATTTCCCTGCTGCTGATGGTGAAAATTGCGATCGGCAATCAATAGTCGTAACCTTAAAATGGCTGGATCTTTTCCTTCATAACCATACTCAATTAAGATGCGATCGCTGTAAGGCGGCTCCTGTGGAGCATCGCGTAGCGGTTCTGTTCCCGTAGCGGTTCCGAAGGAACTAAGAACATCGCCCTTAGGCGGCTCGGAAGGAGCATCATCCAAACAAGAGTTTTCTTTGCCATAAGGCATCACTAATCGCCGACTTAATTCCCAATTATCTCCACCCCAAACCCATTTCGGCACGGGATTGACATCAAAGCAGCGCAGAAATTTGTAACCTATTGGTTCAACTTGCCCATCAGCCCAAAAATTTGTTCCTAATGCTACTATCTTCCCTGATATTTCTAAACTAGCTTCTAAGTGAGAAAATAACAGCTTGCGTTCTGTTGGTGGGTTTGTTGCTGCAAATAGCCAGCCATGATAAGTGCGCGTGCGAGCATCTGATACAGTACCACTAGCAAAACTACCTAAACCATTGGTAAGCAACCATTCCCTGATATCTAAATTTGCCATGCACTAATCAAAATCGTTATGACTATGATATAGTCGTAACAGTTTGTAATCAAACAATCACGACGTGGTGAAACAGCACTGTATTAATCAAAAGTGCTAGATATAGAAAGCCGCGTAGTGGCTCTCTAAGGAAGACACTAGCATTACTGGGTTTAATCCAGCTAATAAGTATTGTTTTCCCTAGAGGGGTTTGGTAATTGTTTGATAGGTTTCACCGTTGGTAGAAACAGCCAAACCTGTAAGGGCGACTGGTTAAGGGTGGGTTTTACCTGACCCGCAATCCAACGCTACCAGACACATATCAACTCAAGGAGAATTAGAATATGTCGAGTGCAGCAGAAGGATGCATCCGTGTTGGACAGCAGGCTCCCGACTTTACAGCAACTGCTGTGGTAGATCAAGAATTTAAGACACTTAAGCTTTCTGACTATAGTGGTAAATATGTCGTCCTGTTTTTCTATCCCTTAGACTTTACCTTTGTTTGTCCCACGGAAATTACTGCTTTTAGCGATCGCTACGAAGAATTCAAAAAACTTAACACAGAAATTCTAGGTGTTTCCATTGATAGTGAGTTCTCCCACCTAGCATGGATTCAAACCGATCGCAAAGCTGGTGGCGTAGGTGATCTTAACTACCCCCTAGTTTCCGATATCAAAAAAGAGGTAAGTGCTGCTTATAACGTCCTCGACCCCTCTGCGGGCATCGCTTTACGCGGTTTGTTTATCATTGACAAAGATGGTGTAATTCAGCACGCTACCATCAATAATCTTGCTTTTGGTCGTAACGTTGATGAAACTTTGCGGACTTTACAAGCGATTCAGCACGTCCAGTCCCATCCTGACGAGGTTTGCCCTGCTGGTTGGCAGCCAGGGGATAAAACCATGAATCCCGACCCTGTGAAGTCTAAAGTTTACTTCTCTGCTGTTTAACTAGTATATAGTCAACAAATTTGTTCTTACTTAGTTTGTTGGCAATCCAACTGAAAAAACACCACAGATAAGTCTTTGTCTGTGGTGTTTTACTTTTTTGTTTATCATCCAATATAGTTCAGTTAATACTAGCTTGAAAATAGGGAGTTCGGAGTTCGGAGTTCGGAGTGAAGGAGTGAAGGAGTGAAGGAGTGAAGGAGTGAAGGAGTAGGGGCGCATTGCGTGCGCCCTTGAAGAGTTAGTCACAAAGCATTTTCATAGGCAGGTTGTGGATAAAATATTATCCATGAGGGGCTAGCTTGAAAATAGTTAGAAAGCGCGGAGTAGGGGCGCATTGCGTGCGCTCTTGAGGAGTTAGTCACAAAGCATTTTCATAGGCAGGTTGTGGGATTTTCCCGTGAGAGGCTAGCTTGAAAATAGGGAACTCTTAACAGGTAAGAGATATTTTCATAGGCAGGTTGTGGACAAAATATTGTCCATGAGGGACTAGCTTGAAAATAGTTAATCAGCGCGAAGTAGGGGCACATTGCGTGCGCCCCTACTCCGCGGCTCCTACACCTAAGCTGTCAACCGTCAACTAACAACTAACAACTAACAACTACCAACCATTTTCAAGGTAGGCGAAAATGCAAACTGTAATTACACCAGAAAAAATCGAGTTGTCACCTGGCACAGTTGTGAAAATGTTGGGATCTTGGCAAGACTATCAATCACTGAGTCAGCAACTTGGAGAGCGTTGTTCCCCTCGGATAAAATACCGTTCTGGAGAGATTTTGCTCATGGCACCACTACCAGAACATGGAAGAGATGCAAGTTTGCTGGCATTGATTGTTACAACTATACTTGACCACTTAAATCGCACATACGACTCATTTACCCCCATAACCATGAGCTTACCTCTTGTTAGCGGTATTGAGCCTGACTATTGCTTTTACATTGAAAATTGGAGATCCGTAGTCGGTAAAAACCGCATCGATTGGCAAAATGACCCTCCACCGGATTTAGTGATTGAGGTAGATGTTACTAGCTATACTAGTATTAATGACTATCTGCCTTATAAAGTACCAGAGATTTGGTTGTTAAAAGATAAGGAGCTATTAGTTTATAGATTCCAGGGTGAAAATTACGTAATTACAGAAAGTAGTTATTTTTCTAACATCGGGGAAATTGTGCAGCAATGTCTTCAAATATCAAATGAGCAAACCACAAGTGAAGCGATTAGGTGGTTGAGAAGATTTTTACAGGGGTAAATATTTTTGTTTACGAATATCTGAACACGGGAAAGGGCACGGCATCATTAAGATTACTGTCGTAGATAACTATATTGCAGGTGCCGTGCCCCTACAGGTAATTTATTTTTTTGTTGTTTACGAATATCTGAACGCGGGAAAGGGCACGGCATCATTAAGATTACTGTCGTAGATAACTATATTGCAGGTGCCGTGCCCCTACAGGTAATTTATTTTTTTGTGTTGGAAAAACTCCAGTTCTTAATCTAGATTGGGTTTAATATTATGTTTGCTTAATTACTTATATTCTTGCTTGAGTTACCCTCTCTTTAATAAGGAGAGGGTGCCGCAGGCGGGTGAGGTTTCATAAGTATTCATCCGCACATGATATATAAATACCTCTTGACTAGCTCCCAAAACCTGTATAAAAAAGAGTACGTGACATTAAAGTTCACGTACCATATGACTTGTTACAAATTTTCTTACTCAACAGAATCAATTAAACCAGTATTAGCAGGAGGCTAACTGATAACTGTTAAACCTGAGCTAGTTCAGGAGAAGGACGCTTGCTGTTGCGAATGTTATTAATAGCTTCCGCATAATCAGGAGCCTTAAATACCGCAGAACCAGCAACAATCGCATTTGCTCCAGCTTCTAGAACCTGCCAAGTATTATTTGCTTTCAATCCTCCATCCACTTCAATCCAAGGATCTAAACCGCGTTCGTCACACATTTGACGCAGTTTGCGGATTTTGGGTACTACTGTGGGGATAAAACTTTGACCGCCAAAACCAGGGTTGACGCTCATAATCAGAATTAGGTCACATACTTCTAAGACGTAATCAATCAATTCCAAAGGGGTGGAAGGATTGAGTACTACCCCTGCTTGCTTACCTAATTCTCTAATTTGACAAAGGGTGCGATGTAAGTGGGGAGATGCATTATGCTCGCAGTGTACGGAAATAATATCTGCTCCTGCTTTCGCAAAGCCTTCCACATACTTTTCTGGTTCCACAATCATTAAGTGAACATCCAGAGGTTTCTTTGTAACCGGACGAATTGCCTCCACAACCAGAGGACCTATCGTAATATTAGGGACAAATCGACCGTCCATTACATCGACGTGAATCCAATCGGCTCCAGCAGCATCAACCGCACGAATTTCGTCTCCTAAACGGCTAAAATCTGCGGAAAGGATGGAGGGAGCAATTACAGTGGATTTATTGGTTTTGGTCATGGCTAGTGGGTTTTGATGCGTTCTCGTCTGTAAGTATCGTAACAAAATATTGAGCAATATCTTAATTTATTCAATCTAGTTTATTGATTCGTAAACCAATAAGATGAAATGTAAATAACTAATAACTGCTAGCTAATATGTTCAAAAAATTATCTTTACTAATTGTGGGGGTTAGTATTTCTTATTGGAGCTTACCTGCGATCGCTTCACTAACTCACCTCAATCTTAGCGGCATTGATGTCTTGAGGTTACATAAACCTCCTTATAATCTAAAGGGTCGCAAAATTGCCATTGGTCAGGTGGAAATTGGTCGTCCGGGGATGTTTGGATGGGATAAAGCAGTATCTAAGAATCGGTCTATTTCCTTGGCTGGAGTGTTTCGCCGCAATCAACCAGCTAAATCCAACCGGGGTGTGGATAACCATGCTTACAATGTGGCAGGGATTATGGTCAGTAGGCATAAAGGCTTTCCGGGAGTGGCTCCTGGGGCGCGGTTATATTCATCTGCTGTGGGTTCTAGCAAAGTTTCGGCACAGGATCAGGAATGTTTATCTGCCCAACATATAGCTTTACAAAATGGTGGGGATGTGCGTGCCATTAATTTCAGTTTTGGTGAGCCTCTCAACCGAGATCCGCGACCAGATCCCTTATTAGATGGTAATGCTTTATTAACTAAATGTATTGATTGGTCTGCCCGGGTACATAATGTTTTGTATGCGATCGCTGGTAATCAGGGTAAGGGTGGCATTCCCATTCCCACTGATAACTACAATGCGGTGAACGTTGCTTTTTCTTCCATTCGGGGAGGTATGTTTCAAAAAGTTGACGTATCTAACCTGGCGATGATGAATGAAGGTTTTGGCAGGAGATTAGTTGGTAAGGAATTTAATCTAGGGGGACGAGGAGCAATTGGCATAGTGGCTCCTGGTAGTAATATTCCCGTACTCAAAGCCAATAGTAAGAGAGGAAAAGTCACAGGAACCAGTTTTGCGACTCCTCAAGTTACAGGAACTGTGGCATTATTACAAGAATTTAGCGATCGGCAATTAAGAAAAAAACAGCCCGGTTGGACTATTGCGGCTCGTCGTCATCAAGTGATGAAAGCAGTATTACTCAATTCCGCCGAAAAAATCAAAGATAATGGCGATGGTTTAAGGCTAGGAATGACTCGCACCATGATTGACAAACAAAGTCAAGGTTGGCTGGATTCCCAGGCTTACCAAAATCCGAAAATTCCCCTCAGTGACCAAATGGGAACTGGTCATTTAAATTCATTTCGAGCCTATAAACAGTTTAGTGCAGGGCAATGGCGCCCATCCCAAAAAGTTCCTGTAATGGGTTGGGATTATCACCGAGTCAATGTTGGCAATGCTGTGGAATACACCTTAGGCAAGCCTTTACAAAAAAATAGTTTTGTTTCTATTACTTTGGTTTGGAATCGGTTAGTGGAATTGAGGGATAGGAATAAGAATGGTCAATACGATGCAGGAGAAATTTTTCGCAATCGTGGCTTAAATAACCTTGACCTTTACCTAATTAAAGCTGATGCCAAAAATAATAAAAATGGTATTGTTTGTTCCTCTATCAGCTTTGTTGATAGCGTAGAACACATTTTTTGTCCCGTTCCCACCACTGGTAAATATAAGATCCGGGTTCATTTTCAGCAACAGATTAATGAACCAACTCAATCCTATGCTTTGGCCTGGTGGGGGATGGAGGGAAGGAGTGAAGGAGGGAGGGAGTGAGGGAGTGAGGGACTGTGGGGACTGTGGGGACTGTGGGGACTGTGGGGACTGTGGGGACTGTGGGGACTGTGGGGACTGTGGGGACTGTGGGAGAATATTAATCCAAAATCCAAAATCCAAAATCCAAAATCCAAAATCCAAAATCGAAGGGCTTGTTGCCAAAAGTGTAACCGCCTGCTGGAAAGGCTATGGAGATGTCATAGTCAGTATACAGACTGTGACAATTCAGGTTGCAACATGAAGCGTAAATTAAGTAATCCCAGAGAAATTTTCCTGCAAAGGCGTTATGGTGTAAAGTTGGGGAGGCGATATGTGCTAGCTGCTGCTGGGGTTGTTCTGATGAGTGTATTGGGATGTTCTCCGGTCAATGGTAATAGCAAGAATAGTACCAAAAATCTTGAGCGATCGCGTTCAACTACCTCTGAATACCCCATAGCAAAAAAAAACTCAATCCAGATAACAAAGTAATTGCTGCAAACACAAAGTTTGGATTGAAACTGTTTTCCGCTGTTGGCAAAAATGATCTCAATCAAAACGTTTTTATTTCTCCTTCTAGTATAGCGATCGCTTTAGCCATGACCTACAACGGTGCTAGGGGTACTACAAAACAAGCAATGGCTAGAGCATTGGAGTTAGAAGGGTTAGCACTACCAAACATCAATGATTCTAATCGGGCATTAAAGCAACTTCTAGAAAATCCCGATCCAGGAGTTAAGTTAACTATTGCCAATTCCCTATGGGCAAATAAGAATATCAGCATTAATCCAGATTTTCTGCAAACCAATCAAAATTTTTACCAAGCACAGGTAACTAATTTAGACTTTACTAACCCTGAAGCAGTAAATAAAATCAATAACTGGGTCAGTAATAATACAGGTGGGAAAATCAAGCAAATAGTTAACCAAGTACCACCAAATCAGATTTTATTTTTGATTAATGCCATCTATTTCAAAGGTCAGTGGACAAGAAAGTTTGACCCCAAACAAACTACTCCATATCCGTTTAAATTGTTATCTGGTCAACCAAAAAAAGTGCCGATGATGTCCCAAAGTGGTGACTATCAGTACTTGGAAACGGAAAATTTTCAAGCTGTGAATATACCCTATGGAAAAGATGGCAAAATTGGCTTCTATGTTTTCTTACCTAAACAAAATTCTAATTTGCAGGCTCTTTATCAAAACCTGAATGGGGAAAACTGGGAAGCATGGATGTCTCAGTTTCGTACCAGAGAAGGTTCTATTCGCTTACCCCGGTTTAAAATTGATTATGAAGTACAACTACAGCAGGCATTAACAGCCTTGGGTATGGGAGAGGCGTTTAGCAACACAGCAGATTTCTCCGGCATTGGGCAAAACCTGGCTATTAGTGAGGTTAAACATAAAACCTTTGTAGAAGTCAATGAAGAGGGTACGGAAGCAGCAGCAGCTACCTCTGTGGGGATAGTAGCAACATCGGTAAGACAAAAGCCTGAGCCATTTCAAATGATTGTCGATCGCCCTTTCTTCTGTGCAATTAGCGATCGCCAAACAGGAACTATCTTATTTATGGGTTCTATTATAGAACCATAACCAGCCAATTTTGGATTTTAGATTTTAGATTTTGACAAACAGATAATCCGTTGTTGATTTTGGATTGATATTTCCTCAATTATCCCATCACCTCATCATCCCATCAACTCATATCTTGCACCTCCACCCTAGAAGGGTGAACGGCAGTTTGCTTATGCCGGGGCTCGCGCAGCGTATCCGCAGGATTCACCCTTTCGGTAGTTGTTCATGGGGGAAACCCCCAAGACCACACTACCTCACCACCGCAACTGCCTCGGCTATACAAACAAAGCCTTGCGAGCGTAGCGCGGTAACCACGCAGGCTAAAAAACCTGATATTTCGTGCTATTGATAAAAATATATGTTTATTAATAGCATTAAAAATCAGTATTAATACGAGGCGTGCAAGATGTGTGTCAACCATCAACTACCAACTAACAACTACCAACTAACAACTACCAACTAACAACTAACAACTATCAACCATCACCCCTCTGAACTTCAAGTAGCCTCAGAAACATTAACCGAATTCCGTGGTTTAGTCGTAGATGAATCTTGTTGATCGCCAAGTGCAGTTGTTTTATCTTCAGAATTAATCTCATCATGGTCATTATTGGCGTGAGGGAGGCGTATAGCAATCAAAGCAGTTTTAATCACAACAGCAGTAGGGACAGCCACAACTACACCCAAAAGACCGCCGATTCTAGCTCCTGTCAACACAGAAATTAATACCCAAACTGGATTCAAACCAGTGAAACTACCGAGAATTCTGGGTGCAATTAAATTTTCTAAAATTTGTTGAACAATTACCGCCGCCATTAGTACCCGCATACCCATCCAGAAATCTTGCAGAGCAACTAGGGATGTGGTTAGGGCAATACCTACAGAACCACCAAATGGGACCAGTGCCATCACCCCAATGGTTAAACCAAACAGGAGTCCGAATGGCACCTTCAACCATAAAAATAGGGAAATCAGGGCAGATGCCATACAAACAGCTAAAATTAGCTGGCTGATAAAGAAATTCTGAAAACTGAGGCGGACTGTTTCTGAAAAAGGTTCACGGAATTTCCTGGGTAGCCACTGTATTAAACTTTGCCACAACTCATCTCCATGTTGCAGGAGATAGAAAGTTAGCACCATAGTCAGGAGAAAATCTAGGAGGCTGGTAAACGTGACTACAGCTAAATTTAGCACCTGTCCAGCGATCGCTTGTAATTGGTTTTTGACGCGATCGTTGATTTGTCCGAGTAGGACATCCAGATTGATTGGTATACCAAAAATTTCCCCCTTTTCATTCAACATCATTAGTTGCGATCGCCCAGAGTCAATTAGCTCTGGTAAACGTGCCACCAATTGTTGAGCCTGAGTCAAAGCCAGGGGGAACAGGGTCACCCCTAAAGCGAGTAAAACTGATAATGCGAGTAAAAATACGAGAATAGCAACCTGTTCGCGCTTAGCACCTTGACGTTCCATCAAGCTGACAGGGTAGTTGAGTAAAAATGCTAACACCGATGCTCCGACTAAAATAACAATTAGGGAGTGAAAGTAATCAAAAATTACTGAAACCGCCCAGCCATTGAGTACTAATAACGGAGCAAACAATGCTATCGCGCCGATTTTTGCTATTGGAGTGAGGGTTTGCCACCACTCAAGGAGCTTGCCTGTCTGCATTTTTATCCTAATAGGGGATAGAAATAAATTAGATTCTGCCTATAGCTTATTATCTCTAACAAAATTAAAGTCTTCATTCTCCTAGTTTAGGATGAACAGTCCCATTCAACATATGAAAAATATCTACCCAATGCACCACTATCCCAATTCGACCCCAGAACCTACCCCTAAAGCCCATCTACTCATATGTTTAATTCCTATTATTGGTTTCTTCCCTTCTTTGTGGACTCTATACCGCCGTCAAGGCAGTCGGGAACAATTGAGTGCTAGTCGCCTGTCTATTACTTTGGCACTGACCTGGCTTTTGGGGAACCTGCTGTTATCAACTGGGGCGACAACTACTTCGGAATTATTTACCCTGCGTTTATTACTCCTCAACAGCTTTCTCACTTCTGGTTATTTTATCGTCAGTATTTGGTTAATGATTTGCACAGTCAAGGGTAAATCAAAACGCTTACCCGGATTTAGCGATCTTGCAGAAGTATTTGGAAATAAGTACTTGTCTTAATATGTAATTCCAGCTATAAATTACAGTATTTATACTTAAATCTTTGCCAAAATCCAGATTATCTAGTCAAAAACCTAGTCAAATCTGGTTTAATGTTGCCATACTTTTGATCGCGTAGCCTCTCCAAGGAGAATTGAGTATTTTTGAATAACTGACATACAAATAAAACAAAATACTACTGCCAGTGTTTTCATGGACACAAAAGTAGAGCTATTAGCACTGTTAAATAAAAACTAGTGATGATGACTTGATTTATCCGCTGTTTGGTAAAGGATCGATCTAAATTTATGAGTAAGTGTGAGGAAGTCAGTGACTACTAATAGAGCCTCGGCAAAAAAATCCGATACAGTAAAAGTGTCTCTCCCTACAAATCAACATCGTCAAACATCCCAGCCAGGCCGCTGGATATGGTTTTGGATGGGTATGACTGGTATTGCCCTAGTATCAGCTACTGCAGGAGCATTATTGGCAGTCTCTTTAACCAGTAAACCATTAATGCAGGCAAATCTCAGTGCCGATGAAGCCGCAGTATTTGACAAAAATCGTATTTCTGGTGAAGGACTGCGTTTTTCGGAATTAACCCGTCCCGTTAACGTTTTAGTGATGGGGATGAGCGTTCTACCCCCCGATATAAATCAATCTGAGGAAGAAACCAAAAAGTTGGGATATTTACCCCAGCTTAATTCCTTTGATGGGCTTGCGGATGTCATGCTTTTAATTAGATTTGACCCGCAAAAGAAAAAATTAGTCATGCTTTCTATTCCTAGGGATACCCGCGTTTCCATTGAAGGACATGGCATAAAAAAAATTAATGCTGCCAACCGTGAAGGGGGTCCGGCTTTAACAGCTAAAACTGTGAGTGAGTTTTTGGGTGGAGTAGGAATCGATCGCTACGTCCGTATTAATGTTTTAGGAGTTGGCAAACTGATCGATGCTTTGGGAGGGGTAACGGTTAATGTACCCAAGGATATGAAGTATCAGGATGATTCCCAACATTTGTACATTAATTTAAAGGCTGGTAAACAACATCTCAATGGCGACCAGGCATTACAATTATTACGTTTTCGCCGAGATAATCTGGGAGATATTGGTCGGATTCAACGCCAGCAAATGGTAATGCGGGCATTGATGGAGCAAAGCCTGAATCCTGGAACTTTAACCCAACTACCCCAAATTCTCAATGTAGTTAAGGAAAATATTGATACCAATTTGACTTTAGAGGAGTTATTCGCATTAGTGGGATTTGGGGCGCGCACCAATCGCTCAAATATGCAAATGTTAATGGTTCCCGGTCGTTTTAGTAATCCCAAGGAATATAAGGCTAGTTACTGGTTACCTAAGCGGAGAAAGATTCCGGCACTGATGAGTCAGTATTTTGACTTAGAATCTGAAGAATTGGCACAAATGGCAGATCCGGGAGCATTACGAGTTGCCATCCAAGATTATACAGGTAGTGATGAGGTAAGCTTGCGACCCTTGATCAGAATGCTCCGCAGAGCTGGTTATGGTAATGTTTACATTGCCAGAAGTGTGGGACTACCCTTAAAGACAACTCGCATTGTTGCCCAGCAGGGAGATGGTAATAGCGCGGAATCCGTGCGTACTGTTTTGGGATTAGGAGAAGTTAGGGTCGAAAGTACTGGTAATCTCAATTCTGACATTAGCGTACAAGTGGGTCGCGATTACTTAGAACAAAGAGAAATGTTAAACAATCCAGTTCAATTTCAAGGTCGTTACTAGCTCCCATAAGGGGGAAGTAATAAGTAATAAGTAATAAAGAATTAAATCCCTTCGCTATGAATGGAAGAAACACCAGATATCCAATTCCTTTCCCCCTTACCCTTTCCCCTTTAACCTTTTCCCCGCGTTTCTTCAGAGCGGCCAACGGGCGGCGCACCACCCCCTATGAATGGAAGAAACACCAGATATCCCATCACCCCATCACCCCATCATCGCAGGAATCATGGGACTTCAAGTCGTGTGAGGTTCAATGGAGTTTAGTTTACCTATGGAGCGCGATCGCTCCCAAATCCAATCTTGTAAAATTGGATTAACCACTTCCGGAACTTCATCTTGAGGACAATGCCCAACCCCATCCAAGGGAATAAATTTTTGTACCTGGGGAAAATTAGCTAATTCTCTACCCAGATGAATCGGTTCCCAAGGATCGGCACATCCCCACAAAATAATGGCTGGGCACTTCAACACAGGTAACAAATCTTCTGCTAAGGGCCCACTAGAATAAGCTGTAAAGGCAAGAAACACATCTGCTGCCCCAGAATCCCTTGTAGGGGTGGTAAGCATGGTTACAAGCTCATCTGTCACCGCTTCACGATTCACATAAGCCTGTAGTAAAATTTTTCGTACCGTTTGGGGATTGGCAATTCTCCGAAAAAAGAACTCACCAATAGGTTTAATTGCCAGAATTTTTTGTAGTAATGGCGTTCCAATGCGACGAGGGAAAGATAGATTTGCTCGTTTGCGATCATGTAATAGTCGTAGGGAGCAGTTAATTAATGCCACACCCAAAGCAATATCAGCATTGTTAACTGCCGCTTGCATTGCTGCAATACAACCGATAGAATTCCCAACTAAAAAAACAGGTTCCTTAATTACTTCGCGGCAGAAATCAGCAATCTGTTGTCCCCAAGTTTCAAAGGTATAATTTATATCACCAGGTTTGGGTTTATCAGAACCGCCAAAACCAAGTAAGTCAATGGCATAAACCCGGCAGTTCTGAGCCAGGGGAGGAATGTTTTTTCGCCAGTGTCCCCAAGAAGCACCAAAACCATGAACCATAAGTACCACCGGTCCAGTTACTCCTTGGGTTTGATAACAAATACGAAAGTTTCGCCAAGTCCAGGTTTTTGTGGAGTTTAGTAAAGTACTGGAAGTCATAATAAATTCAAAACTATTGATTAATAAAAACTGTGCCCGATCGAATTAAAAATTCTCCAGTAGGGAGTTAAAACCACAGACACACAAACAATTCTTACATCAGACACAACAGTAAATCAGTGACCTTCATCAAGGTCAGTTAAGGTTCGAGGCATCTAATTGAGTAGGTTTGATATACCAATATTTACGATTCTTTCAATCTATCCTAGGACTTAATTAAGGAGTTTCCATAAGAAGATCCAATCGTGATCAAATTATTTTCCATTCTATATTCAGTAGTTTCCCAATTTACGAGGGCGAAATAGCTTTATAAAATTATGGAATATACAGCCATTTTCATCTGAGTGAGGTACATCTTCTTCTGCATAGGTGCCTCCAGCTCTCCCTGCCTGATTCAATTGTAAGTCCCTAATTGCGTAGTACTATATATCAGTAATTTACTAAGAATTGAGTTGCAATCGGGAATTGACCGTTAATTTAAATATATTTTGATACTTACTTAGTTCCTTTGAGCCAAATAACATGAATATTTTAGATACAATCGATACATCTATAGGGAGCTACGCACCAGATTTTGAACTGCCAGGAATCGATAGACGAGTACACCACCTGAGTCGGTATCTGAATAAATATCAGGCAATTGCTGTAATTTTTATGGGCAATAAATGTCCTTATGTGAAAGGTTATTTAGATAGATTGAAACATCTGCAAACAGAATTTGCTGCATTGGGCTTTACTTTGATAGGAGTGAATGGCAGCAATGTTTTGGGTAGACCCATGGAGAGCTTTGAGAATATGAGAATCTTTGCCTTCAAACATAGATTAAACTTTCCCTACTTGTGGGACTCAACCCAAGATGTAACCTGTAGTTTTGGTGCCAAAACAACGCCCATAGCTTTCCTTGTAGATCAGAATGGGGTTGTCCGCTACAAAGGCTTGATTGATGATAGCCCTAAAGACTGCAAATCTGTGAGAATTAATTATCTGAGAAATGCAGTTGTTTCTTTATTGGCAGGAAAAGAAATAGTCAGCAAAGAAACTAAACCTATGGGTACTCCTTTAATCTGGCGCGACTAGAGACAGATAGTCACCCTCGCTGTTATCTTAAATTGGAGGCAATTACAAATTTCTGATCGAGCTGAACTTCATGGGAACACATTACCGACGGGTTTTACTGAAATTAAGCGGTGAAGCCTTAATGGGAAATATGGGTTATGGAATTGATCCGGAAGTGGTCAAAGAAATAGCCGAGGAAGTAGCAGAAGTAGTAGCTACCGGCGTACAAATAGCTATTGTCGTTGGTGGCGGCAATATTTTTCGTGGTGTGAAAGCAGCTTCAGCGGGAATGGATCGAGCAACCGCTGATTATATTGGGATGATTGCCACGGTAATGAATGCCATGACGCTACAAGAATCACTCGAAAGAGTAGGGATTCAAACTAGAGTGCAAACTGCGATCGCTATGCAGGAAATTGCAGAACCTTATATCCGCCGCCGTGCCATTCGCCACCTGGAAAAAAACCGGGTGGTAATTTTTGGTGCGGGTTCGGGAAACCCCTTCTTCACCACTGATACTACGGCTGCGCTACGGGCAGCTGAAATTGATGCTGAAGTCATTTTTAAAGCGACCAAAGTAGACGGAATCTATGATGCCGATCCCCATGTACATCCTGAAGCAAAACGTTACCAAAGTCTGACCTATGCCCATGTTTTGGCGAAGGATTTGCGAGTAATGGATAGTACTGCGATCGCTCTATGTAAAGAAAATAATATTCCCATTCTTGTATTTGACCTAACTGCCCGTGGTAATATTCATCGTGCAGTTATGGGAGAAGCTATCGGCACCCTTGTTGGAGGTTCCTGTGAAATTATCTGAAGCTGAAAGTACGATGCAAAAGACCATTGAAGCGACTAAAAGGTCTTTTAACACAATTCGTACAGGTCGCGCTAACACCAGTCTCTTAGACAAGGTAATGGTAGACTACTATGGCGCACCAACCCCTTTAAAATCCCTGGCAAATATTAGTACTCCCGATGCCACCACAATCATGATTCAGCCTTATGATAAAGGCAGTATGGGCTTGATTGAAAAGGCAATTTCTATGTCAGATGTGGGTTTAACCCCTAGTAATGACGGTTCTGTGATTCGGTTAAATATTCCACCCCTGACTAGCGATCGCCGCAAGGAATTGGTAAAATTAGCTGCCAAGTATGCAGAAGAAGGAAAGGTTGCAATTCGCAACATTCGTCGCGATGCTTTGGAATCTATTCGCAAACAAGAAAAAAGTTCGGAAATATCTGAGGACGAATCCAGAGACCAACAAGATGAACTACAAAAATTGACCAATAAGTACACTAACAAAATAGAGGAATTACTGGCAGAGAAAGAAAAAGACATTACCACTGTCTAAATCTGTTCCCATAAGTCAATATTCCAGGTAGAATTTGTATACTTTGAATTTTTTCAAAACTATCAAAGTCTGACCACTTGACATCCTCCACCTCCCTTACGCAACTTCGCTATGCTCAGTTACTTTGAGGGAGGGGATTCCTAACTCTCGCGAATTAGGTTTTCTGCTTCGACCCGTGCCAACTAGAATATGGTGAGCGATACTTCCCGTCGCTTCCAGTCTACAAACATTTTCAACTACGCCCATCACGAAGTAATAATTCGTTATAAGGAACCTCCGGTATGCGTAAAACAAGCGCGTCTTTAGACCTGGGATACAAGCGACACGAGTGACTTTAGTCACTGTATCAATTTAACTTCATCTTGTTAACTTTCGTACTGACGATAGATAGAAATGTTGTATAGTGGTAAGAGTGTCAACTGAGGCAATCTTGGCGATTACCTACCGTTTTAGCGGGTGGAGCTTCTGGGCGGCTACAAACGACAGACCGCACTCCGTCAGAGTTCGCGCCGTTCTATTCATCGCATCGAACTTATCCAGGAAGTTTAGGGTCAAGTGCTCCCAGTCCCCGGAAGCAACGATCTCTTCTTTGTCACGAAAATAATCAAGGATGTCTGAGGGATGCTCCCGCGTCTGCTCGATTTCCGGGTCCCCGCCCTCGTGCTTGGCTGAGATGTTAGGCACTTGGTTGGCGAGTTTTATCAGCTCGTCCCGACGATTGTACGGCTGTCGGACGATGCTTTTCCAGGTTTCGGTGATGTGATGTTCAAACCGGACAACCTCTTCAAGACCCAAAACTCTCCGGAATTGAGCCGCAATCTGCATCGTCTCGTTGTTAACTGAGTTGCTCCAGTTGAAACCGATCAGAGGAGAACTGCCATCATCCCTTGAAAATAGCTTGGCAGTAAGCAAGGTCCACAAAGCTGCATAGGGGTTGTCGTTTCCCATAAACACGGAGATTTTAAACTCGATGTCTACGCCGAGGCGGTGGAGGAGATAACCAAGCAGCACCGTTCCGGGGTTAAGATTCAGCACCTGCCGAATTCCGTAGTTGGTGTAGTAGTACAAGTACTCGTCAAGCCATTGTAAAGCGTGCTCGTTGGGCTGACCGATGCCACCAAAGTAGCCGGTAATAGTCTCTGGTCCCCCTAAGTGTACGTTCGAGCCATCAGTTCCCTTGGTGTCAAGGGTCTCGACGAAACTCGCACCTATGATTTGCATAGCTGCAGCAACGGCAGGCAAGTCGCCATCGACCTCCTGTTCCTTCATTTTCCGCACCCGGATAAAGCGTCCCGGCATCAGGGAACCCTGTTCGATAGCACGCTTAGCGGCGGCAATCACCCAGGGGAAATACTGACAGGCACTAATCTCCAGGGTAACAGCCAAATCATCGGCAAATATTAAACTATCAGCCATCTCCCCCAGCAATTTGCGTCGGTACTCAGCAATGCTGATGAACGCGCCCTGGTGCGCCTGCTCCTGAAGCCACTGCAAGTCGGCTAGATATTTAGGCTGACTGTTTTCCACCCGTCGCAGCAGTGCCGACAGTTCCATAGCTTGTTTAGCCTTGGCATTTATCTCTTCGGGAGTCCCGTATTTGGAGACAACATCGAGGAAATCGTTGACCACACCCATGTCCGGATTTGTCAGGATGGCGTTGATGGCATCCAGCCTAGGGGGCGGTATTCTCATTCTTTCTCGGATGTCCTCAGTCATGGCGATTTTCCTCCTCGATAAGCCCTATTTGGCTTTGAGAATGCTCAAAATTCTCATAAACACCTGTATTTATTTAACGTGAGTTCGACGAGTTTTAAACCATGAAACTCATGCCTGTAGGTAATTTGGAAAATTACCTGCTCATAAAATTCCAATATTTATTGAGAATCAAATCAATTAGGTGTTAATTCGGTTAATTGTTGACTTTATTCTCAACTATTCGGTAAGTAACTCGTCACCTGAATTGCACAAATCCTTTTCACATCAGGATTTTAGCCTCTAAATTTCGTCGAACTCATGTTTATTTACTATTTTATCTCAAAAAACTAGTATTTTGTCTTGATCAAAAATCAATAATATGGTAAAGAAATGCCAGAAAATTACAATTGCTATAAGTAGTTCACAGGCGCAAATAACCTGTTTTGGGAATCAGTTGAGCGTTCTTGAGTATTTCCCCAACTTCTCGAATCACGTTCTCCGGAAGTCGGATGCCGGTATGTAGCATGGGTGGTAGCACCCGTTCGGCTTGCAAACCATATGCCATAAAATGATCCATGGCTTTATTGGCATTTGTAAACGGATTTCCCTGTGGCAAGTTACTTACGAGCTTAAATACTAAATCTACAACCTGAGTCAGTTGGTCTGATAAATTTTTAGCTGACTTGTTTTTTCCGTTTTGCAACAGAGCGACGATCGCTTTGAGCTGAGGTGAGAAGCAATTAGCAGTACTGAGGAGTAAGCCGTGATAAGGACCACCTGATGACCGTAACCATTCCGCGTAGTGTCCCTCCGCACCCCGCACGAGGAAAACACCGCTTTGGTTCTTGTCTTCAAGGGCAACGCGATCGCTGCCACTGCTGTCTTTGAATAGGATAAAATTTGGGTAGTACTGGGCTAATCGGGCAATTAGTGCTGGGGACATCTCGTTTGCCGTTACCTGAGGTAGCTGGTAAATTGCCGTCGGCAGACCTAGTGCCAAAACAGTTTCCATACCTGCCTGTATCTGCTCCTGAGTCAAGTCAGCACCACGGGGAGGACAGACGGTGAAACCGCACACCCTGCTTTGTTTTAGGGCTTTTGTGGGGTCTTCTACTCCCGCCTTCTGTTGTAACATGGTCAGGGTTTGTGAGATCCCTTCGCACATGGAAGAAACGTCGGTCTTCAGGACTCCAATTAGGAGAAGGGCATTAAACTTACCGGCGAGTTCGATGGCAAAATCGAGCAGGGTCTTGATTTCATTATCGCTCATCTCCCATCCATCTCCGGTAGATCCAGGCACGAGAAATGCGCGAACGTGGGGAAGCATGGAAGCCCAGTGTGCTGCTATCCGCTCTTTATCCAATGCACCGTCCCATGTGTAATGGGTTAGGGGTGGACACCACAGTCTCGGCATTTCCTCACCAACTAATTCCCTCAAAAGATGCTGTCGCTGTTGTGATATTTTTGGGTGCTGCCACATGTAGGAACCTCCATGTTGAAGAACAAGTATTTCTTGCAAAATGACAATGGGATGATGGGATGATGAGGTGATGTGTTTTGGCTCATATTCCCTCCTTCACTCCATCACTCCTTCCCTCCTCACACTCCCCACACTCTCCCTACTCCCACCACTTCGTCACTGTACAGGCTCGGCGTTTGGCTAGTTCCACCGCTACCTCTCGTGGTTGTATTCCCGTCTTAGTAGCTGTTTCCAAAACTAAGGTGGTATTTTGGCGAATTTTCTTTTCAATAGCTTGGAAAGCATTTTTCTGATTGCCACCAGCATATTCTACTGCCCCGCAAATTACGCCCCCGGCATTGGCGATAAAATCAGGAATCACGAGAATATGACGTTCATGGCATATTCTTTCTGCTTCTGCGGTAAAAGGAATATTTGCACCTTGTAGAACCAGTTTAGTTTGCAGTCGCTCTACATTGTCACCATGAATCACATCTGGTCTAGCTGCTGGTATCCAAATATCGCAGGGAATGTCAATTACCCCATCCCGATCTAGTTTTTTACCTTGAGTGTAATCAATTACACTTTTACCAACACTTTTGAGTTGGATCAGGTGCTCAATATCAATACCTTGGGGATTGAAAATGGTTCCCTGGGAATCTGCTGCGGCAACTAGTACAGCACCTTTAGCTGCTAAAAAACGAGCGGCGTGTTGTCCCACAGAACCAAAACCTTGAATTGCGATCCGCGCTCCTTCCAGGTTGACATCACAATAATTACTAGCAACTTCAGCGCAAATACTGAGTCCAAAACCAGTGGCACCAATTTCATCTAGAGGAATGCCCCCAATTTCCCGTGGTAATCCTATAGCCCGACCAATTTCTGACTTTATCCAACCCATGCACCGTTCATCCGTGCCCATATCGGGACCGGGTGTATATTCAATGATGTCTTTAATGGCACGGGCAAAGGCACGTATTAATATTTCCTTTTGAGCCACAGGCATTTTGGGTTCAGCTAAGATGGCAGCTTTACCACCACCGTGGGGTAAGTCTGCTGCTGCATTTTTTAGGGTCATGGCACGGGCTAGTCGGAAGACTTCTTCTGTGGTCACATCAGGTGCCATGCGGACTCCACCAATAGATGCTCCACAGGCGACGTTATCCACAACTAGAATGGCTTTTAAACCCGTTCCAGGGTCGTAGATATGGATAATTTTGGCTGGTCCTAGATCATCGGCGAACTGGAAGATATTTTCTTGCTCCGGTGCTTTTTTAGCATTGTCTGTGGTTAACTGTGCCGAGATATTGGGTTCTTGGATATCTTGCTGGGAAGTAATTATTGTTCCTACGGATTGAATATCTTCAGAGTTTTGGTGCAACATGATTGATTTTCCTCTACCCCAATTAATTCCAGTGTTTTATTGGATTATATGTACTTGCTTCCTTGTCCAAAATTAAGCTAATTTCGGGATTTAACGAAATTATGATTTTGATATTTTTTTCATTCATTTACTTTTTGACTTACCTATTGAATACACAGTTAATCATTTCTATTTCCTGTTATCTTGTTGTTCTAATATTTTCAAATACACTTGTTCATTGTAAGGAGTTTTAATCCCCTTTTCTCTTCCTAGATTGATAATAAATCCATTCAAAAATTCAATCTCTGTATTCCTTCCAGATATTAAATCCTGGTACATTGAAGAGTAGTGATTTTTGACTTTACTGGTAAGCTGATATATCTCTTTTTGCAGAGAAGCTAAACTGGGCAGATGATAGTCATCTTTTAGGACTGCCCAACTTTCTTGAATGATTCCGTCAACAATATCTTTAATTTCACTGTCAACAAGTAAATCTCCAATTGTTTTTTTCTCTATTGCTGATAGTGCATTTGATGCTGCATTAAATATCAGTTTCCGCGCTCTCATCTGAGAAATATTAGGTGTGGTATGGCACTTTATGCCAGCTGATATTAGTAACTCACAGATTTTTTGACCCGTTAAGTTATCCTCTACCTGTAAACCTAGATTACTCTTTGTTACTATGATTTGGTTTCCCGTAAGGTTGTACCCATTAAATACACTAACGGCAACAAATCCGGGATGGTTTTGAAATTCACCATAAAAATCATTGTCAACAATTCCATTCTGGATAAAAGCAATAATTTGCGGATTAAAGTGATATTTCCCTATCTCTTCTAAGGCACTTTTTACGTCGTATAACTTAGTTGTTATGAAGATGGCATTATAGTCATCTGGATGAAGCTGATAGCACCTAGGAGGTAGTTGATAAACTTCTCCATTAATGAAAATTTGCTCTTGTAGACTCTTAAGCTTCCTTCTACCGTACAGTACGACATTATGACCAGCAGCATATAGCTTAGTCCCTAAGAATGTACCAATAGAACCTGCTCCAAATACTAATATCTTAAGCATAAACCCTCCTTGAATGTCATTTTTTGATTTGAGGGCACTATGGATTATTTGTGTGCAAAATATTTCTATCTATAATCCATCCTTCATCCTTTCAACTTCTTGGCAAACAAAGAACTCAATCTTGACAAACCGGGCGAGACATCATCTGGCGAAATCCGCACGTCAAGAATACTAAAAGTGTCACAGTCTCGCGCTAGTTGTAATGCTTTTTGCAGTTGTTTACCGGTTTCTACCACTAAGCCCCGACCGCCTAAAACTTCTGCTAATCTGGCGTAGTTGAGAGTGGGAATATTCACGAACGGGGCTTGCTGATGAGCCATCGCCCGCAGCGAGGTGAATGCGCCGTTGTTGACAACAATGACAATGGGCTTCAGTCCCAAGCGTTGTGCTGTTAGCAGTTCCATCCCTGTCATTTGGAATGCACCATCTCCAACTAAAGCGATCGCTCGTCGGAAGGGATCGGCTAGTTGAGCCCCAATTACACCGGGAATGCCAAATCCCATGCTGGCATAGAAGGCTGGACATAAAAAGGATGTACCGTCCCGTGTCTGGATGTCATCGGCTGCAAACAACACATCCCCCACATCCGTAACTAACAGGGTGTTGTTGTCAATGAAATGATTTAGTTCGTACAATAGCCCACCCATAGAAATCTTGCCTGGGGATGGAGCAACACGGGGTTTCATGGTGGCAATTGCCGATGGTTCCCAATGGGGTAGATGGGGATGGTTACACAGAGCCTTAATGAAATCCTCAAACCTGACATTCGGGTACTCGTGATGCTTAATCGCAAGGCGTTCGGAAGTGGCGTAGATAGTATGACCTGGTTCCAAGTGGGCGGTAAACATACCCATGTTAATGTCAGTCATAAATACACCCAACATCAACAGACAATCCGATTCTTCCACCATATTCTGTACGTAAGGATCTCCCGCCTCACCGTTGTAAATGCCGATGTATTGGGGATGGCCTTCTGGAAATACCGATTTACCCAACATGGTGGAACAAACTGGCACTCCTAATTTTTCTGCCAGGGCAATTACCTGCTGTTGTAAGCCAAAGCGGTGAACTTCCGTGCAAGCGAGGATAACGGGAGATTTCGCCCCATTCAACATCTCTAATGTTTCTGCCAGGGCTTCTGCTAGGGTATCTGGATCGGTATGCTTAACTGGGGGCGGATGGTGTGTTACTTCTTCTATTTCTGCATACACCATATCCCTAGGAATCTCTAGATATACAGGTCGCTTAAAGGTGAGGGCATAATCAAGGGCGCGATGGATTTTGGCATCGGCTGTTTTGGGGTCATTTAATGTAGTTGCATACCCCGTTATTTCTTCGTAAACTCGATACTGGGTATCAAAGGTTTTAACTTTATGGTGCAGTAATTGATGTAGTTGTCTTTCCTTAACTCCCGGCGCCCCACTTAAAATTACTAAAGGTGATTTTTCGGCATAGGCTCCAGCCACTGCATTCACCATGTTCAATCCACCCACGCCATAGGTGACGACGGCTAAACCCAAACCACGAATGCGGGAATATGCGTCAGCCGCAAAGCCAACACAAGGTTCGTGAGTCATGACAATGGGTTCAATTTTACTAGCTGTCAGGGCATCGTAAAGAGTTAAAGCAAAATCACCAGGAATACCAAAGGCGTGTCGTACTCCCTGTTGATATAAAAGTTCAAATATATGTGGTGCTAGTTGGGGCATATTCTCCTACCTCCCCAAATTTTCTCTGAAAATCTAGTAGCAATTTCAGCTGCTACTCTAGTACAGAGTCAAGATGTGGAATATTAAGATATAGGGCTAAAAGTCACGGGTTTGTTGCCTGCCAACCAAGGGCGATGCTCCCAAGAGGAGCCACCCAAGCGGCGATGCTCCTTTAAGAGCCGCCTGACGGCGATCGCTTCTTTTTTCCCAAACCTAATTTGACTTTTAACTAAAGGTTTCTAATTCTATGTTGACTAATTTAACTGAAAATGTGTTTATTTTGAGACAAAAAATAATTTTTTGCGTCAATAATAACAAGTGCAACATTTAACCTGTGCAAACCTACTCAGAAGCAGGTAAGACCTGTATAGCATCGTTAATATCGATGGTTGTTGCCGACAAAGCTCGAATCATGATGTTCCGAGCGCCATTCCAATCTCTAGGAGCTGTG
>JASJDS010000226.1 GCA_030065055.1 Calothrix sp. MO_192.B10 | reverse complement strand
GGAGAGAACAACGGGATTTAATGTCACCCGTACAGCGATTGAATTTATTTATCGATGAAGTTCTGTTAGTAGAGGTTCAACAAAGAATTATTATTTTTGTGGATGAAATCGATAGAGTACTCAGCCAAGATTTTTCTCTGGATGATTTTTTCGCCTTAATTAGATTTTTCTATAACAAACGGGTTGATAATCCAGCATATAAACGTTTGATTTTTGCACTATTAGGAGTCGCAACCCCTAGCGATTTGATTGCCGATAAAACTCAAACACCTTTTAATATTGGTAAAGCCATAGAATTACACGGATTTAAGTTTGATGAAGTACAACCCTTAGTAAAGGGATTAGAAGGGAAAGTAGATAATCCCCAAGCAGTAGTTAAGAAGATATTAAATTGGACTGGAGGACAGCCATTTTTGACACAGAAATTATGTCATATTGCCAGTAAATATAACAGGGATGATTGTATAATTTCCAGTGGTTTGATATCAGAGATAGTCCAGAAAAATATGATTGAAAATTGGGAGAGTCAGGATGAACCAGAGCATTTAAAGACAATTAGAGATAGAATCCTCCGGAATGAGCAAAAGGCGGGAAGATTATTAGTAATTTATCAAGAAATTTTGCAAAAAGGAGAAGTATTTGCGGATGGGAGTCTGGAACAAACAGATTTACGATTATCTGGTTTGGTTGTTCAGGAACAAGGTAAATTAAGGGTATATAATCGGATTTATGAGCAAGTTTTCAATAAAATATGGGTTGAAAAACAGTTAGAAACATTACGTCCCTACTCTCAGAATTTCAATATTTGGGTTAGTTCTAACTATACAGATGAATCTCGACTTTTACGAGGTCAGGCATTACAAGATGCTCTGGAATGGGCAAACCATCAAAACTTAAGTCCTTTAGATTATCGTTTTTTAGCTGCTAGTCAAGATTTAGAAAAGCGGGAAACTCAACTTAGTTTAGAAATCAAAGAAGAAGAGAGTCAAATACTAACTCAGGCAAATGATACTTTAACTCAAGCACAGAGAAAAGCTAGGAAAATTATAGCTTTAGGTAGCATATTTTTAGCCATATCTTTTGTTGCAGCATTATTTACAGGCATACAGTTGATAAAAGCTAGAAGAGAAAGAAAAGAAGCGAATATTTCTTTCAGAAGTGCAGCTATAGAAAATAAACTTGAGAAACAACCACTGGATGGACTGATAGAAGCATTAAAAGTATCGAGACAAATGCCAGATTTGACAAAGCATATTGCGGTGAAAATAGAAACACAAAGACAGGTGAAAAAAACCTTAAGACAAGCAATATATATTGTCAGGGAACGCAATCGTTTAGAAGTTAAAAATGCTCGATTGAGAGATGTTAGTGTTAGTCCTAATGGTCAATTGATTGCTACTGCTACTGGTGCTACTGCTACTGGTGTTAGTAACAATACAGTACAGATATGGGATCTAAAAGGAAATTTACTTCAAACTCTTAAAGGGCACAGTGATTTTATCTGGAATATTAGGTTCAGTCCAGATGGAAAAACTTTGGCTTCTAGTAGCAGCGACGGTACGATTAGACTATGGAATGTGGAAGATGGTAAATTAAAAAAAACGATCCTTGCCCATAATAATACATGGGTCAGAAGTATTAGTTATAGTCCTGATGGTAAACTACTTGCTTCCTCCGATTCTAGGGGTTGGGTGAAATTGTGGAATGCTGGAAATGGTAAGTTATTACAAACTATTCCAGCTCATCGGAAACCAGTTCGTTGGGTTACTTACGTAAAATTTAGTCCAGATGGGAAAACTCTTGCTTCTACTAGTAGAGATAAGACAGTAAAACTTTGGCAAGTTGAGAATGGTAAATTACTCAAAACCCCCAAAATTCTCAAAGGTCATGAAAGTGCTGTTAGAAGTGTTGATTTTAGCCCAGATGGGAAAATTCTTGCTTCTGCTAGTGAAGATAGAACAGTGAAGTTATGGAATCTAGAAGATGGAAAGCAAATAGAAAACCTCCTAGGACATCGCAGTACAGTTTGGAGTGTGAACTTTAGTCCTAATGGTAAACAACTGGTTTCTTCTGGAAGTGATAATACTTTGAAATTGTGGAATTTAGAAACTTTGGACACTCGACCACAAACTTTCAATGGTCATGGTGGTATTATTCGTAGTGTTACTTTTAGTCCTGATGGGAAAAAACTGTTTTCTGTTAGCGATCGCACTCTGAGAATATGGTCCCTTGAGGATATGGAACCGCGAACTTTAGTAGATAATGGTGGGGAAATTACAGCAGTAAGTTTCAGCCCAGATGGTCAAATTATCGCTTCTGCTGATACCGACAATAGCATTAAATTATGGGATGCTAAAAACCATAAATTACAAACAACTCTCAAAGGTCACACAAAAAGAATTTGGGATGTTAGTTTTAGTCCAGATGGTAAATTACTGGCTTCTGCAAGTTCTGATAAAACAGTTAAGCTGTGGAATTTAGAAAATGGAGTAGAGATATATAGCCGTTTAGGTCATACAAGAAAGATTAATACTGTTAATTTTAGTCCAGATGGTAAACTGTTAGCTTCTGGTAGTAATGACCGCACGGTGAAAATTTGGCGTGTTACAGATGGAGAATTATTAATAACTCTCAAAGGTCATATTAGTTTTGTTCAAGCTGTTAGTTTTAGTCCAGATGGTAAAACTTTAGCTTCTGCCAGTACAGATAGTAGAATCATATTATGGAATGTAGATAGCGGAAAGATATCTCAGGTTTTTGATACACGTATGGGTTACTTATTAAATGTTGCGTTTAGTCCTGATGGGAAATTAATTGCTGCTGGCGATCAACAAAGAATTATTAAACTCTGGCGTGTAAAAGATAAGAAAGAGTTGTACACTTTTACCAATCACCGTAATGGGATCAGAAGTATCCGTTTTAGTCCTGATGGTAAAATTTTAGCTTCTGCCAGTTCTGACAATACAATAAAACTGTGGCGCGTGAAAAATGGTCAATTAATCCAAACATTAGAAGGTCATTTAAATCAGGTTAATCAGATTAGTTTTAGCCCGGATGGGAAAACCCTTGCTTCTGCAAGTCGAGATGGTACCATCAAGCTATGGCAATTAGATTTAGATTTAGATGATTTAATGCAATTGGGTTGTAGTTGGTTACAAGATTATTTGGCGATTCGTCCAGAGGAAAAGGAATTACAACAAATATGCAATTAATAAATCTGCATTGGTGACCGACTGCGTCGTCAGGAAGAGGGAAGAGGGAAGAGGGAAGAAGGAAGAAGTGTAGTGATATGGGTTGCAGAGTAATCCTTCAGCTATGCCGCAGGCTTTACGCTGCGGACATACTATGGGTATGCCCCCGGACATGATATAATATGTATTTTAAATTTAATGAAAAATAAAGGCGTTGCATAATTGCGGGATGATTTATCTCACGCAGAGGCGCAAAGACGCAGAGAGAATAAGGAGTTTAAAATTTTAATACGTAAATTTTCATCCCATCATTCAGCAATGCCAAAATAAAAGTTGATTTTCGGTCACAGTTGGTTGTTTACTAAGGTAGCGTAATATCCTCGTTGCTCTAACAAATATGTGTGAGAGCCTTGCTCTACAATACTTCCCCGATGTAGTACTAAAATTAAGTCCGCATTACGAATAGTGCTAAGGCGATGTGCAATTATAATTTGAGTGCAGGAGATTTGCCCCAGATTTTGTTCGACCAAACGCTCTGTCGGCGTATCTAAATGACTGGTTGCTTCATCAAGCAGCAAAATAGCAGGCTGACCCGCAAGGGCACGAGCGAGGGATAGTCGCTGTCGTTGTCCTCCAGATAGTCCACTTCCTCCCTCTGCAATTCTAGTTTCATATCCCATTGGCATTTGCATAATTTCATCGTCAATGACTGCTATGTGGGCAGCTGCAATCACTTCTTGTAAAGAAAGTGCTGGTTTGTTGAAAGCGATATTTTGTCTTATTGAACCACTAAATAAAAAAGGTTCTTGCAAAACTACGCCAAATTGGTTACGCCATGTTCGACTGTTGAAATTTTCTAAAGAGATACCGTCATATAGAATTTGACCTGTATTCGGTCTATAGAGTCCTAGTAAGAGCTTAGCAAGGGTGCTTTTACCTGACCCTGATTGTCCCACTATAGCCACTTTCTGACCAGGTTGAATTACGAAAGATACATTTTTGAGGACTAAAGGCGCATTTTTGTCATACTGAAAACTTACGTTTTTGAATTCGATGTGTCCTTTCAGTTTTGGTGCAGCTTTCGTTGTTTTTATTCCTTGTTCTGATTCTGCTTGCAAGACATCCGTGAGTCTTTCGAGGTGGGCACCTGCAACTTGTAAATACTGCCCACTCGTCACTAAAGAAGCAATTGGAGCTAAAAACAAAGCGGCGATCGCATTCATGGCTAACATGGTTCCCAAACTCATGTTTTTTTGCAGGACGTAAAATGTGCCTAGCCAAAGCAATACCAATGGCGATAGGGTTCTCATTGCCTGTAAAAAGGCTTCAATAATAGCTGTCAATTGATTTCGCTGTAGCGACACATTGAGATGTTTGATAAAGAGGTTGGACCAGCGATCGAACGCTCGGTCTTCGCACCCCGTTGCCTTCAAAGTCAAAATTCCTGTTAAAGCTTCAACCATATAACTTTGAGCTTCTGCTTGAGCTGCAAGCTCCTTTTGCATCAGATAATGAACGCGACGAGTTGTAGCTAAAAGTAACGCAACTTGCAACAACCCAAATGCCAAAACTATTAAGCCAAAGAACAGTTGTTGACTGAGTAAAATAAGTAAGTAACCCAATATAAAACAGCCGTCTAGCAGAACGGATAGACTTTGAGTGGTTAGCATTTCGCGAATAATGGCGTTACTGCCCATACGCATTGAGAGATCGCCAGTCGAACGCTGCTCAAAAAAGCGAAAGGGTAACGTTAGTAGATGATCGAAGAAACCCAAGATTGTTTGGATATCGATTCGCGCTCGTAAATAAATGAGCAGCGCAGAACGTAAGTAGCTAACAATCAATTGTGCCAACATTAAGATAGCAATACCAATGGCCAAAATCGGCATCAGGCTGTTCAAATGGAACGGCAAAATTCGGTCGATAAAAACTTTTGTCAGTATAGGTAGTCCTAAGCCGAGACATTGTAGCAACAAAGATGCACCTATGATTTGAATGAACAGCTGAGGCTGTAAGACAGTATATCGAATGAGGAATTGAAGCCACAGAGGCTGGGAAGTTTTCCCACGTGGCTCAAACCCAGCTCCTGGTTCCAAAGTTAAGACAACACCCGTGAAGCTCCCATCGAACTGAGCCGCAGTCAGTTGATACCGCCCTCCAGCGGGATCGACAATGCCGATTCGATTTGGCGACCAAGATTCAACTACGACAAAGTGATTAAAATTCCAATGGGCGATCGCTGGTAAGGGGACATATCTAAAATCAGCCATATCAATAGCATAAGCTTTGACTCGAAGCCCATAGCTATGAGCTACTTCAGCAAGGTGTTGAGCGCTCACCCCATCTCGACCTACATCAAAGCAATCCCGACACTCGGAAACGCTAGTATGGCGACCATAGTAACTCAAGATCGTGGCTAGGCAAGCCGCACCGCACTCAACCTCATTTAATTGTAACCGAATTGGAACGCGGTAACTTTGACCTTTTAGTAAGTTGCAAAGCAGTTGGCAGGCAGCATTTTTGAACTGAAATATTGTTTTTTTCAAGTATGCCAGTCGGTGCTGCTTGGTTATAAATCTGTTCATAGCTTATCTCATTTGGTCAGTTTTGAGTTTACGTTTCAAAAACTGATGAACTCCTGGCAAGAAAGATATTATTCTGCTCCCCTCACCTTCGATTTCTGCGTGCCCAACGCTTCCAATATAGGCGGTGCTAGGTAAAGTAGTTGGGATTGGCTCCAGGGGAGTCACAACGAGCCTCACAGGTTGAGTAATATTTGCAGTAATGCTATTTTCCAATCCCCATTGCTGTTGAATATCCTTTGGGCTGAGAACTTGCTTGTTTGCGGCGACAATTGGTCGTTTAATGCGATCGCTACCTAGACCATCAAACCGCAGAAGAACAAACCGGGAAGATTTTAAAGGGGGTGATGATTGAGCAGGGAACAAAGCAATTACAACCACTTCTGCTTGGCTATCTTGAGAGGCCGCCGGACGGCGCACAATTATGGCAGAGCCAGTGATAAAAGTAGGAATTTGGATACAGCTTGCGATTGTCCCGCTCGCGGCTAAAAGCCCTAATAAGCTCCACAAATAAAGAAAAACGCGAGGAGCAACTAGTTGAGGCAAAACTGCTTTTTCTTGTCCTCTAATATAATTTTGAACCGCATTTTTCCGAAAAATAGAGGATTTGTAGTCAACCATAATCTTAGCCTGCGGCGACTTGTTCTGGTGCAAAAAGTTGATCAAGCCGATCGGCGTTTCCCCAGTACCATTCCACTTTAGCGACCTGTCGGCGTTCTGCTAGCCACGCTTCAAATAAGATCCTCTTAATAGTCTGCTGCATTTTAACATCAAAACAGGTAGGTGGAATTGCTAAAACGAGGATTAACTCATAGCAGTCATCATCAGTTTTTAAGGGTTTTAACAGTTTGCCAGGTTTCTCTGAAAATATAGCGTTTGCTTTTTGATGGGTCATTTGTCGGCGCTGTAATTCTGCAAACAGCATTCTGCTAGTTTGTTCGACGCTTTTTTGGCTTGCTGCTAAAAATTGTTGCTGGGCTGCTTGCCAAAAATCAATGTCACCACTCAAAACCTGTTGGTATAGCTGTTCTGCTTTCTGCTTACCATGAATACTGAACTGAGCAACATGAGCTGTATCAAAATTGGCTTTATGCTGAGTAAAGTAGTCTTTTACTCTACTAGCGGTCACCTTGTCTCGCAGCTTGGCGACGACTGCTTCAGTCGTAACATACTGTTCAAGCTGTGTGTGAGTCATGCTCCGTTGAGACATCCATCGGTAAGTATCTTCGGATGTGTAAAGTCGATGTGCTCGTCGCCATCCGTCCATCGCAAGTTGCAGTTCTGAATCTGTTAGCTCAATAGGATTTTTCTCTAGTTCTTCTTGAATCAGGCAAGCATTAAGTAGGCGATTGACTAGCTTGGGTTCATCCCAAACTGAGTCTAGACAGCCAATTGCCTGCTCTATCGTTAAAACAGTGTTATTGACTTTGACTAAATCGGCATCATGCCAGCGATGAACACCGCGCATTGGCCACGGCAAAGCACGGTCTGGACAGAAACTCACCGAAACAGTTCCTTCACCCGGATGGCGGAGCAAAACATCATAATGAACTGAATAGTCATAAGATTCTTCCTCCCACAGTAGATTAATCTCTGTATTTGGATACTGCTGTTGCAGCCTCCGTAATCTTTTTCGCGCTACCTTCGGGTGGATATTGTCTTGGTGCAACTGCATCAAGTAAGCGAACACATCTTCAAGTTCGTTTTGAAACTGATTTTTCATTTTTAGGCTCCTAAACTTAATTTTGGTGATATGGTAGTGGGTTGACTATCTTTTATTGGAGCGAGAAGCAAGTCGCAAATCGCATCGCTGATGGGCAGCCCCGTTTCGTATTCAATCCAAAGATATTGACCATTAGGATTAATTTCTAAAAAAATGTAGCGCCCTTCAGGGGTTAACACCATATCAATGGCACCGTAACAAAGTTCGAGTCGATTTACGAGTGCTATGCAGTGCTTTGCAATCTCTAGTGGCAGAGCATGGGGAAGATAAGGAGTTTCGTTGCGGTCATAGCGCCGCCAGTCATGACGAGTACGATAGCTAATTTGAGAATGGATTTCAGCTGCAAAAACCTGTTGACCTACGACAATAACACGTAACTCAACTTGTTTGGGCACGTAAGCTTGAAAAATCATAGGACTATAACGGATGTCATGAAAGTAGCCGATGTCCTGCTTAGAAACCACTTCTGTGTAACGGCAAAATGGCGTACCGACCTTCCGAAAAAAGGAGAATCCGGCTAACTTACTGATAATTTGACCGTTATGTTGTCGATAAAATTCTAACAAGTCTTCCGGAGAGTTAGTAATCAAGGTAGGCGGTAGCTCGAACCCTAATGCACCAGCAATTTTAAGCTGTGAAGCTTTCATTTGCGCTCGTTTGATTACTGCACGAGGTGCAGGGAGAAACAGGCAATCAAGGGAATTCCATACATCATCTAATACATCCTGACATTCTCCCGCGATAGAATCCCTTTCTGTGCTATTTAGTAGTTCGGAGTGAACCACAGGCATCCGAGGACGACGATACCAAACAGCCTTCACTTGATTTAGCTCAATTGTCTTTGCTTCTGTATGAAGTATATAACTGGTTTGTCCATTGGGAGAGCAAGAAAAAGATATCTGAGCTTTTGTGGGGAAATCCGCAGGATGGAATCTAACAAACGGCACCCCGTGCATTTTAAGCTTTTTTACAACATGGTCAGCATGAATGTCTAATGGCTCTGTCAAAATCAAAAGCATAGCGCACCTCACTTTTAGCTTTAGTTAAAAAAAAGTACAGCCGCTCGGTTGGTTGTTTCCAGCGAGCGACTGCCTAACCTAGTCTAGTTAGACTAAGCACTCGACTTATTCATCATCACACATCCCTGGCTCAGTACAGCTTCCAGCACTTCTTTTCCTTCCTATTGGTAGTCCTCCTGATACATTTCGTAGATCTGCTTCAGACAGTTCAACTCCGATGGTTGAGAGGTCGTCAATGCGGGTGCGTTGATATTTTGTATTTGTTGGTTTTTTCTCGGTCATCAATCTATCCTCAATTAATTAGAAATATCATAGAGCTTCAATTTGTTTAGCTCTGTTCTTATTTTGATTGAAATATCTTAAAAATCTATAGGATAAAATCAGGTATTGAGAAAATAATTGTCAGAAGAAAGTAAGGAAAAATCAGGTATTTTTTATAAATACCCCTGTTGCAAAACGTCTGAAGCAATGTTCCAGTAGTCATGTCAAGATATAGCGAATGCAAGCTGTGATTTTTCACAACATTTTGCATCCGCTATTTTAAAATATACACAACACAACGAAGTCAATAAAATACTGAAACCGCTACAATATAAGAGTTTTACAGTTATTCAGCAGACCCTATTTAAATGTCATCAGTGATTTACGAATTTCGTCTCGGAGAAGTTCAGCACGAGCCGACCAAATCCCAAATCCATCCTTGATTGTATTAGCTTTATCAATAAACAAGCCAAAAACATATTCTTGGGTTTTGATGGTACTACCTTGTTTAAAAGGTAATCTGACCCAACCACCAATGGTCTTATACTTTTTACTATTCAACGTATAACTACCGGCTTTAGCTGCGGTTCTCACTTGTTTCTTAAAGGATTGAATAGCCGTGTTATTGAGGTTGAGTTTTTGTGCTTCCTCATTAATGATATCGTCGATCGCTCCTAAACTATCAGTCATTAATTCATAGAATTTTTCCTTTCGTGCTTCAGTTTTTAACAAACCATTGGCTACAGCTTCATAAAGCTTACCAATATCTGTTAAAGTTAAACGGTTAGGTTCAGTAATTGCTCCATCTGTACCACTAGCACAACCAATTTTATGTTGTAGGAGTGTCTGACTCATTCCTAAGCTTTTAGCAGTGGCGTTCAGTTTATTTTCACCAAAGTAAACCCGCATAGCCTGAGTCCATCGGTTATCGGATTTTTCCATCATTGCTTTCAAACCGACTGCTAATGTATCTTTTGCAGCTACTTGGTTTAGAGGACAGCCATTACCAGGCTTTTCATCGTTAGTTGATTTTTTGTACCATGGTATCTGGGTACTCAAATTGACCTTACCATCCCGTACTTGCATCATTGCGTGGACATGATGTAGTGCTTTAATAGTACTAGCTGGTTCAAAAATGCGATCGCGTTGTAGTGAAGCCAGAATTTTGCCGTTAACTTGCTTGAGGTAAAGACCATAAGCTCCACCAGATTGGTTGTTAGCTAAAAGTCTGCGAATGCGTGATGTTAGTTTATTGGCATTATTCAGCATCAACACAGCGAAACGCTTTTTACCATTGACGGTGTAAGGTTCAATGTCAAAGATTCTCGCTCCATTTTGTCGCCAAAGTTGATTTACTTGGGCTTCTGTTTTACCGTAATACCACCACCAGCTTTGTCCCTGGGATTTTTCCATAACTACGGTAAACTTATTTGTACCATGTGGTTCAATATCAACCAAACGAGCTTTATTCTCCTTCAGTTTAGAGGTAATAAAGCTTGGTGAAACATTATAGTAATACCACCATGCTTTTTGGTCATTGCCTGTATTTTTAATCATCACTGCACTATACAGGCGTTTACCCCCAACCACATAGGTATCAAGGTCAACAATACGTGCTTTATTGGCTTTTGTTTTTTCTATGATGTTCTCAATAGAGGTATCGCTGTAATACCACCAACCTTTTGCATCATTACCTGTATTAGAAACTAGGGCGACGGCATATTTCTTTTGACCGTTAACACGGTAAATTTCTAAATCAATTATCCTTGCCTTGTTAGTAGTTAATTTTTGTTTAACTTGTTCAGAATTTAAACCATAGTACCACCACCATTTTTTTGCATACTCACCCTGATTTTTCACCATTGCTGCACTAAATTTTAAGGGTGATGAACTCTCTATTTCTAGATCGATGATTCGATAGCCATCATTAACTTTACTCTTAATTTGGGAGACGGAAGCACCATGTAACCACCAAAATTGAGTTGGTTTTGTACTTGATTTCTCTGCAAGAGCAATTAGGTTTCGATCATTTTTCTGTAATTTATTCACATTGATTACAGAGGGTTTAGGTGAAGTTTGCGGTGGGGCTTGAGAAGCTGCTAAGACTGAATTACCATTGGTATGGCTTAGACCTAAAATTGGTAATGTCAATCCTAATGCTACGGATGTTAAAGATATATACCAAGGCCGGTTGTGTTTATTAGATTTCATTTGTAATTTGTCCTCCCATATTTTAGAATATATAGATAAATAAATAGGAAATTCCCTATTTCTGACTTTTCACGTTATGTGGAAAAGTTAACGAAAAACCTAACCCCCCAGCCCCATTCCCGACGAGGGAAGGGGGGAGAATAGGGAATCATAATTGTTGCGATCGCAAGAGCATTGCATATTGCATAACGGATAACAAAAGATGAGGTCTAATGTTGAATTATGCCTAGCTTATCTATCTAAGTTTCATGGATGATTCTGATGGTGCAACCATTCCAATTTAATCTTTTTGCCATATTCCTACCATTTTCAAACACCAATTTGCCAGAGCCAATAACTTGCTTACTTCCTTGCTTGCAAGATAGTTTTGCTCTATTTAAACCATTGGCTGCATAGTAACCCTTGGTTGCTTTATCTACGCTTTGACCCATTCCTAAAACTTTAAAAAAGGCTGTATAACAAGCTTTTTCTATAGGAGATTGAGTCCATGTCCACCAATATCCACCTTGTTTGGAAGCTGCTGTGCAATAAGGCTTTTTAGTAGGTGCTGCTGTAGCTTGATTAGTATTGGCTGCTGGGGATAAAGCGACAACACCTAGTAGTAAAGCTGTAGATACAACTGATTTGAATTGCATATTGATTACCTCTTGATTTGATAATTAATGTGGTATTTGTAAGCAAATTGATTTGCTTGATATCCAAATAGTGACTCACGTTAATCAATAAACCAATAGGAATAAATCAGGTGTTTGATACAATTCAAAATCAGGGAGATAAGATTGGATATAGGGAAAAATCAGGTGTTTATTTTCAATTTAACCAATTTACAGCAGCAATATTATACTCAAAGAAAGGGTTAAGGCTGTAAGACCATGATAGAAACACCATTAAGTTATGAATATCATATTGGCGGCAGCCTTCCTGCTAACGCATCAAGTTATGTAACGCGCCAAGCTGATTCTGAACTTTACAAAAATTTAAATGCTGGGGAATTTTGTTATGTGTTAAACTCCCGACAAATGGGTAAATCCAGCTTGCGGGTACGGACAATGCAAAGGTTGCAAGAGTCAGGATTTATCTGTGCTTTTATCGACTTAACAGGGATTGGTAAGGAAGAAGTAACAGCAGAGAAATGGTATGCAGGTATCGTTCAGTCTTTAGTCAGCAGTTGTCAGTTAAGTCAAAAATTCAATTGGCGTAAATGGTGGCGAGAACAACGGGATTTAATGTCACCCGTACAGCGATTGAATTTATTTATCGATGAAGTTCTGTTAGTAGAGGTTCAACAAAGAATTATTATTTTTGTGGATGAAATCGATAGAGTACTCAGCCAAGATTTTTCTCTG